>CAUJEY010000152.1 GCA_963169325.1 Bacteroidota bacterium | reverse complement strand
AGTTAAAGATAGCGTCTCACTTTATTTTTCAGCCGGTTTTTTTTCCCAAACCGGCCGGTCTTTGCCGGGTTTGGGCGCCGGTTTATCTTCCGGCTGATTGGTCAGGTCGCTGATTTCAACCCGGAGCATTTTTTCATCCTGAACAACCATCAGATACTGACAATTTCCATTAACTTTTACCCAAAATGGTTTACCCTCGGGTGTTTTCAGCGATAAGAAACCTGCACCGTACCATTTGCCCAGCAAATCGAGCGCCTCGGGCACGAGTTTTTCCGCATACAGTTTTTTGTTCCACGGCGCCCAGGCCTGGTAGTTGAAATAAACCCGCATGCGCCAGATTTTGTCCTGGTTAAAATCAGGGTAAAAATTCATATCGATCGGTTGCGAGTATCCTTCGATCGCATATAGCACCGTGTTATTTTGCGGACCGTTGGTGACGATGCCTTGTTGATTCAGGCGGAAACAATGTTCGTAAAAGCTGTCGCGGGTCATGCCGAAGTGCAGTCCTAAAAAAAGACTGTCGTGGCGTATACCGCCGGCCAGTTCGCGTTCCACCATTTTTTCATAATCGCTTTTGCAGGCGGCGGCAGCGAGCAGGATTATGAAAATAAATACCGAGAAACGGTTTGTCATATATCTAATTTATCTACGCGCTTAGTTAATGAAGGTACAAAGAAAAAGAGCAAATGGCGAAGCGCCACTTGCTCTTTTCACTTTCCCGCCGAAACGGGCAAAAATTTTACAATTAATAACCCGGATTCTGATCCAGATTCGGGTTTACGTTGATCTGCGAGGTCGGGATCGGCCAGATGTTTTTATTGGCGGCGGAGCCCGGCATAAATTCGGTCGGGTTACCATACACACCGAAGCGGATCAGGTCCTGACGACGCCAGCCTTCATAGAAGAATTCGCGGCCGCGTTCGTCGAGCAGGTTAGCATCGGTGAGCGACGCAAAGTCCGGTTGATTAGCGCGACGGCGGATTTGGTTTACCAAGCCCAGGGCTACGGCGTCACTGCCGCCGTTCTGGCGATACAGGCATTCTGCTTTCATGAGCACCACGTCGGCATAACGGAAGATCGGCATGTCGTTGCTCAGGTTAGCGGTTGCGCCGGATTTGAACTCATATTTGCCGATACGTACACCGGCCTGACGCAGTGCGCCCGGGAAGTGTTCGTTGATTTCCGGTGTGAAGTTCAACTGCGGACCGTCCGGGTCGTTGGCTTCGGCGCCGGCATCGATGATCGGCGTAATACCGTCGGCAGCGAATTGCGGGCCTTTTACGAAGTTAATCTGGCGGGCATCGTCTGCTGCGTGTTTTTCATAAAACTCTTGCAAGGAGCAGTAGCCGTTCCAGGGTTGTTCCCGCAGGTTATAAGTGGCTTGTGAGCCGTAGTGCAGCGTCATTTGAGCCAGGTTGAAACCTTGTGCAAATACTTCGTCGAACGGTACGGCCAGGATAAATTCTTTGCTGGACTGGTTGTTCGTGATGAAGTTGTTGCGATAGTTAGCTTCCACGGCGTAGAGGCCGGAATTGATGATTTCGTCGCAGGCAGCCAGGGCTTTTGCCCATTGTGCCGTTCCAGTGTACACCTCAGCGTTCAGGTAAAGTTTAGCCTGAATGGCTTTGCCGGTGTAGTAGTTCATGCGGCCGTAGGTGCTCAGGTCGTTCTTTTTGTCGAGCAGCGGCACGGCTGCACTCAATTCGCCTTCTACAAATGCGAAAACATCTGCACGCGACCGTGTGTCGGGCAAAAAGCCGTCTTCAACGTCGTAGCGGTCTACCAGCGGTACATTGCCGAAGGTATCGATCAGCCACAGGTAGTACATGGCACGCAGCACACGCAGTTCGGCGATGAATTTATCAGCCAGAGCAGCATCGACCGTACCGGCGTCTTTCAGCGTGGTGAATTGGAAAATAAGGCGGTTACAGTTGTTTACGCCGCCAAAAAGCCAGCCCCAGGCATTATTGATGTTCGGGTCGCCGGGTTTGAAATCGTGGCGGTGCGCATTGATCCATTGGCCACCGTCGCCCCAGTCACCACCGCGTTGCGGAATCATGACCTCGTCGGAGGCAACCTCCTGTACGGAGAAATAGGCGCCGTGGTTGCCCATGGCATATAGCCCTGTGTAGGCAGATCCCAGGGCCGCGATAAATTCTTCTTCCGTTTTCAGGAAGTTGTCGGACGAGATGCTGTCGTACAGTTTTTCATCCAGGTCCGTACAAGAATTATTGAATGTAAGAACGAAAAGTGCAGGTAAGAACAGCTTTCCGATCGTGAATAATTTTTTCATAAATTAGATTCGTTTTTAAAGTTAAAATTTGACCGATTAGAACCCAAAGTTTACCCCTACGGAAACCGTGCGGGCGAGGAAATAGGTGCTGCGGCGGTCAATACCTGGAGCCAGCGGGTTGAGCGTATTACTGAAACGGCCGCCGTTGTCCGAAGCGCCGATGTCGCCGAGACGCGGTTCCGGATCAACGCCCGTGTATTTGGTGATGGTGAACAGGTTTTGGCCGCTCACATAAATACGGGCTTTATTGAACCAGGTGCCCGAACCCAGTTTAAAGTTATAACCCAGCGTAGCGTTGTCCAGTTTAATGAACGAAGCATTTTCCACGTGGGTGTCGTCGAAGCGGTTCTGTGCCTTTACATTCGGATCGAAGTATTTGGTATCGATCTTGTTCCAGGTTACGGCCGTCGGGTCGAGGTTTTCATAGAATACCCGGTATTCGTTGGCTAAGTCGTGACCAAACACGCCGCGCAGGAAGAAGTTCAGGTCCCAGTTGCCCAATTTGAAGGTATTGTTAAAACCGAGCTCAAAATCAGGAACGCCGTCGCCGATTTTTTGCTGATCCTGGTTGAACAATTCTTTTTCCGAACCGCCGGTAACGCCGTCGCCGTCAAGGTCGGCATAAGTGACCGAACCGTCGCCGTTTACACCGGTACGGACAGGTCCCCACAATTGGCCGAGCGGGCCGCCTGCATAATAAATGGTGTAGTACACGTCGTTTTGACCCGGAGCGCCGACACTTGCAGCAGCAATCGTATCCGTAGCGCCGAATTCATTCAGCGTGATGGAGTACGTCGAGAATACTAAGCCGGGCGACCAGCTGAATTTATCCTTCTTCCAAATGTCGTTGAAATTTACCGTGGCTTCCAGGCCCCTGTTAGTAAAGGAAGCGACATTCAGAAAGGTACGGTTGGCCAGGTTCGGCGGTTGCGGCACGGTGAATTCCAGAATCAGGTCATCCGTTTTGCGGTTGTAAAAGTCCAGGCTACCGGTGACTTTGTAGTCGAAGAGCGAGTAATCCAACCCGACGTTAAACTCTTTCTTTTCTTCCCATTTCAGGTCGGCGTTTTGGTTACGAACCGGCGAGTAGCTCGGCACGTAGTTGCCGTTATAGTAGAAAGCAGCGCCTGGGTTGAAGAGCAGTTTGGACAGACCGTTCTGGTTGGGTTGGTTGCCGGTTACACCGTAGCCGACGCGCAGTTTCAACTGATCGACCTGATTGATGGACATTATTTTGCCCAGGTCGGCGCCGGCGCTGGCCCAGGGGAACAAGCCCCATTTATTGTTTTCACCGAAACGGGTGGAACCTTCCCGACGCACACCAACGAGCAAGAAGTACATGTCGTTGATATTCACATTGGCGCGGCCGAAGAACGCAACCAACTTGTTTTCGCCGCGGTAGCTGCTCACGTCGCCGAGGCCTTTGTCGAAGTCTTGGAAAGCGCCTAAGTTGTTGTTTTCCAATACGTTCGTGAGGATATTGCCACCCTCTGCACGGAAACCGGAATATTCGAATTGCTGGTAGGAATAACCGCCCAACAGTCCGATATCGCTGTTATTGCCAAAATCGATCTTGTAATTCAGGGTAGATTCCAACAGGTTGGTGATGTTGTTGTTGGTGCCCTGAATGCCCAAGCCATTGCGGCCGATACCACGCCATTTGCTTTGTTTGCTGTAATACTCGCCATAGTTGAAGCCAAACCGTTCCTGGGCCAACGATACGCTGGCGACGAGGTCCGGAAGCACTTCGTAGTCCACTTTGATGTTACCGATCAAACGTTGTCCGCGGGCACTGTTCTCGTGTTGTTCGATAATCGCCACCGGGTTGAAG
>CAUJEY010000151.1 GCA_963169325.1 Bacteroidota bacterium | reverse complement strand
GGCGCATTCTCGATCCTGAGTTTGTTAGCCGTTCAGGCTTATTGGGTGCTGCGCTCCTGGGATTTGCAGGAGCGGGAGTTTAACCGCAAGGTGTACCAGGCACTGCTCGATACGGCCCGCGACCTGGCCCGCGTAGGTATTTTTGTACTGAAAGACGCCAGCCTCATCGAACAGGTTTCTTCCAATTATTATGTGGTGAACATCGACAATCAGTTTGATGCGCCGACCCTGGAATTTTACCTGCAAAAAGCATTCGAAAACCAGGGTATGCGCGAAGATTTCCAATACGGCATCTTCGACTGTTCCAGTAACCAAATGGTGAGCGGTCGTATGATTAAATACAAAAAACCCTCGGCACTGGGCGAAGGGGAACAAATCGAGGCGCCGTTGCCGGCACACAGCAACAGCGACTTTATCTACTACTTCGGCGTTCGTTTTCCCAACAAGAGCGCGAACATGTTGAGCAATATGTGGATTGTGGTAGTATTCACCGTGCTCATGCTGATCACTATTGCGTTTTTTATCTACGCCATGATGGTAATTCTGCGACAAAAACAATTGTCGGAATTGCAGCGCGACTTTATCAATAACATGACGCACGAGTTCAAAACGCCGATTTCCACGATAAACATTTCCACAGACGTATTCCTGCAAAACGACCTGATAAAAGCCGACCAACGGCTTAGCCGCTACTCCGGTATCATTAAGGAACAGACGATGCGGCTAAATACACAGGTGGAAAAAGTGCTGCAACTGGCAAAAATCGAACGCGACAGAATTGAACTGAATTTTGAAGAAACAGACCTGGCCGAATTGCTGCGCAGTATTTCTCCCTCGCTGGAACTGAAAATCAATGAAAAAAACGGCGCCCTGCACCTCGATCTGGAAGCCACACATACCCGCATTCGGGCAGACCGCCTGCACCTGACCAATATCCTGCACAACCTGGTAGACAACGGCGTCAAATACACCAAAGGCGCGCCTGAAATCCACATCCGACTGCATAATGAAGGTAACAACGTGGTACTCAGTGTGCGGGACAATGGTATCGGTATTGCCAAAGAACATCAAAAACATGTGTTCGACAAATTTTACCGTGTGCCAACCGGCAATGTGCACAATGTAAAAGGTTTCGGCCTGGGGCTTTTTTATGTAAAGACCATCTGCAAGGAACACCGCTGGAAACTAAATCTGGCGAGCGAGCCGGGCAAAGGGACGACTATTTCCATTCAAATGCCGGCGGAAGCCTGAACATTCATGCTGCATACCTTTCAACTTTCGGATTACCCGATTTTGCTTGCTCCACTGGAGGAAAACCTGCCTGCCTGGCTTCAACAACACGATTATTCCCAAATTTTCATCATAACCGATGAAAATATCCGGGAACATTGCCTGCCTCTTTTTTGGCAAAAAACAGGGCTGTCACCCAAAATTCCGCTTGTTATCGTCCCCCCGGGCGAAATCCATAAAACACTCGCTACCTGCGAGTACATCTGGCAAGCCTTGTTTGCAGCCCGGCTGGACCGCAAGGCACTGGTGATCAACCTCGGAGGCGGCGTCATCGGCGATATGGGCGGATTCTGTGCGGCTACCTTCAAGCGCGGGGTGGATTTTATACAAATCCCCACTACCCTGCTGGCCATGACCGACGCGGCCATCGGCGGCAAACTGGGTATTGATTTTCAGGGCATAAAAAATGCCGTGGGTGTGTTTCGAAACCCGGCCGCAGTGTTCGTCGATCCGGCCTTTTTGCATACCCTGCCGGCGCGCGAGCTGCGCAGCGGCTTTGCCGAAGTGATCAAACACGCGTTGATCGGCGCCCCCGGCCTGTGGGAGACGATCCGGGTAATGCCGGCAAACCAACTCACACCGGACAGAACCGATTGGCACGACCTGCTATGCGCCTCCATTGCCGTAAAAGTACGGGTGGTGGCGGAAGACCCCCTGGAAAAAGGGCTGCGGGCGCTGCTCAATTACGGCCATACCATCGGCCATGCCCTGGAAAGTTATTTCCTGCACACGGAGCACCCCTTGACGCACGGCGAGGCGGTGGCGATCGGTATGATTTGTGAAGGAGCCAGGGATTCAACCATCATAATCCGCCACTTCGGCCATCGCCCTATCCCGGAATCATCTTTCCCGGCACTTTGGAAATTGATGTTGCAGGATAAAAAAAACGCATCCGGCATAGTGCGAATAGCTGTGCCGGATACGGAGCCGTTTTCTATAAGTATACCGGAGCTGACCAGAAAGGAGATGGAACGGCGGCTTCGGTACTATAATGCGTTGGAACTACTTTGAACCGTTAATACAATCCTTTGGGTTTCACAATCGTGAACACCCGCGAGATATTGAAACCGAAACGAACACCGTCGAACCACTGGTCGGTTGTTTCGGTAATGAAACCCTTGTAAGTCATATCGGTAGAATTCGTAAAATGCAACTGGAAAACGTGTCCGCCAGTTTCAATATCAAACCCGAGCGAAAGTACATTGGTGTATTCCGGTCTGATTTGGTCGGGAAGCACGTAGTAATATTCCGCGTTGATGGTCACCCGTTTGGTCAACTTGATACGTCCGGCGACACCCATGGCGAGCACGTCGTTTTTTTCGGCCTTGGTTTCCACCAAATTGCGGTGCAGCAGGGTCGGCATCAGTTGCAGGGTGAAGGTATTATTGAATTTTCGCCCGATCAAGAGCTGGTGGGTGTAATAGAGGCGGGAAGGAAAAAGGTTTTCGCGGGTCTGGTCCGAAAATTTCACCGTTTTGATCTGTGCATCCACCAGATAAGAAAGCGATACCGGCATATTTCGTTTGCCGGTTGATTGGCGCAGGATTTTATACTTCGCAAAACCGTCGATGATTTTTTCTTTGGTGCTGCGGCCCGCGCCGATCATCAGCCGGTCGGTAATGCCGTAGTCCAGGCCGATCCGGATGGTTGCGCCGTCTAAGCCGAAAATATCGTAAAGACCCTGGTTGAGCGGTGAAAATCGGTGCGAGATTTTAAAATCCATCACACCGGCAGCGGTATTTTCAATGGAATGTCCGTTCACCACGCGGTTCGTTTTAAAACTGGCCGTGGCATATTCCGTAGTCGCTTCCTCACCGAGCAGGGAAAGCAGGTCGCCTTCATCCTGGGCGACAAGCCATTGAGTCAACAAAAGGCAGCAAAAAAAGAGTAAGGATTTTTTCATAAAGGATGGTGAAATGAATGGTGAAATATGAGGTAGCTGTATCATAAGTAAACACGAAAATAGGAACTTAAAATTTTTTAAACACATAGGCACATAGGTCACATAGCACGAATACTATGTGACCTATGTGCCTATGTGTTAAAAAAATCTGCCATGTTTTCTAAAATGCGACTTATAAGACAGCCTCGTAAACAGGAGCCGGCCTTACTTCATCGGGTTCAGCTTGGCTTCTACCTTTACGTTGATCTCTTTGGCAATTTTTTCGCGGACGACACCGGGAATCTGGATATTATAATCGGCGCAGGCTACCGTGAAATCCGATTTAATAGTGATCGCGCCGCCACCAATGGTCAGGGTACCGGGTACCTCTATTTCCTTTTTGACGCCGTGTATTTCCATCGTGCCTTTGGTCTTGACCTTATAGGTGCCATCCTTTCCAAAATTTACGCTGCTTAAATCCGTCAAGGCGCCTTTAAATGTGGCGTTGGGAAATTTGGACGACTCCATGTAGTTTTCATTGAAGTGCTCCTGCATCAGCGCTTTTTCAAAAATAAAATTTTTGATCAGCACCTTCCATTCCATTTTACCGGTTTGGGTATCGATAATGGCCGTACCGCTTTTGTTGACGGCTTCAATTTTTTCCATCGGCGTATCCGAATTGAATTGAACCTTGGCATCGCGGGTGAAAAACTTTTGGGCGGAAGCCGGAATTGCTAAAGCACAAAGCGCAGCGGCAAATAAAATTAATTTTTTCATGTGTCTGGTTGATAGTGAAATGGTTAACAAAGGGTTGGTTTTCGTCATTTTATCTTAGCGGTTTTTTGGGCCCGGCGGGAAAAATCCCAACATGCTTTTACTCAACGACTACGCAACGCGCCAGTTGTACATCCAGGTTCAGGCCGGCGCACTCCCCTTTCAAGGTCAGCATTGTGCCGGGTTGGAAGTTGGTATGCGCATGTTTTGTATTCGGATCGAACTCGCAGGAGACCCCGAAGTCGCTGCCCGTTTCGAGCAGTACCTTGGGCGTGCCGTCTTCCATTTTGGAAGATTCGCGCACTTTTCCGCTAACGGTCACAATTTTGCCTACATATTTGGTCGTAGCGGCGGTCTCATCATTGGCAAATTCGGTGAACAATTGTTCGGCGGAAGTAACCAGTTCAGACTTTTCGCCAGCCATACTGGGTACCTTTTTGGTCCATAGGTAATACGCGACGCTACCGCCGATCAGGCCGGCGGCCAAGAGCAAAAGCACAATTTTTTTCAGCATATTTTCTTTTAGTTTGAAGGTTGGAGGGTTTCTGGTTGGAGTGTTTGAGGGTTTGAAGGTTTCTGGTTGGAGGGTTTGAGGGTTTGAAGGTTTCTGGTTGGAGGGTTTGAAGGTTTCTGGTTTGAGGGTTGGAAGGTTTCTGGTTGGAGGGCTTCCACAACCAGAAACCCTCAAACCTTCAAACCCTCAAACCCTTGCCGTCCGCCACAAAGTTTTAATGTTTAATCGCGCCGGAAAGTTTTGCGAAATATTTTAGTTCTTTGACATTTCAGTTAGATTAAACAGAAAATAAGATGGGGCAAGCCAAAGATGTATTGCTACGTCAACAAGTAGCTTCAGATCACAAGCTTGGCGATTCGTACAGCAGTTTAGCGATTCGCTATGGCTTGAGTTACAACACGATTCGAACCATTTGCATGCGCTACAAGGAATTGGGGGAACCCGGTTTAATTCCGCGTTATGCCAATTGTGGTCGTCAAGTTGCGGAAGGGTCAGAACGTTCCTTTCGATTGGTTCGTTTGTTGAAACACCTTCATCCGACGTGGGGAGTGGGCTATCTTTTAGTCCGCATTCGGCAGAATTATCCAGAGTTGGTACTCCAAAGTGAACGGCACTACCAGCGGCGATTGGCTAGTGGGGGCAATATTTTACCCAAGCCACAACTTCCGGACTCTCCGTTAGTAGAACGATCTCGATTACCACACGACACTTGGCAAATAGATGCCAAGGAGCGTATCGGGATGGCCGACGGCAAAGAGCGGTGCTTTCTAAATATCACGGACGAAAAAACTGCAAGCCTGCTCACGGCCAAGGGTTTTTCCCCTGGGGCGGATTTGTCAAGTAACTTTGAGTGAGGTACGCACCCTGCTACTCGAACTGTTTGAGCAATGGGGTATGCCATTGGCTATACGAACAGACAATGGCGAACCCTTCGGGGTGCCCACGCGCGATGTGATTCCAATTATGTCCCTGTGGCTCGTGGCTTGGGGCATTACCCCGATACTTAATCGACCACGTCGACCGCAGGACAACGCCAAAGTGGAAAGCAACCAGGGCACGGTCAGTCGTTGGGCAGAGGTATACAAGTGCCAAAGCCTTGAACAAATGCAGCAGTGCCTAGATGATGCCTGTACTTTGCAAAGAGACCTCTTCCCCGTCAAACGGATCGGCAAGGCCACCCGTAAGGACGTATACAAAGACCTCTACAGCGTGGCCCGGCCATTTAACGAGGCTATCTTTGACGAGCAAAAGGCTTACCGCTACTTGGCTCAAGCGGTATATCCCAGAAAAGTAAGTAACGGAGGTACAACGGCCGTCTATAACAAACCTTTTCAGGTAGGTGCAGCACATAAAGGCAAAACCGTCTTTGTCAAATTCGACCCAAACAATGTCGCATGGCTCTTCTTTGACCAGCATGGCAATTTGCTTAAAGCAATACCTGACCCCAGGTTCTCCCGCCAAAATCTCTTTAATCTAACTGTATGTCAATGAACTAAGTCTTTCATATCTTTCTGTCGCCAGCCTTCATTAAAACTTTGTGGCGGACGGCAACCCTCAAACCTTCAAACCAGAAACCTTCAAACCCTCAAACCTTCAAACCAGAAACCTTCAAACCCTTAAAAAATTAATTATTCGGTGCGCCTGCTTTCACCCAGGCTTCCAGTTTCAGGCGCGAACATTTGTCCATCAGGCCGGTTTGGGGCATGGGAGCGGATATACTGTTAGTCCGGTCTACCAATTTACCGTTGAGGGCTACCTCCTGAAGTTGTGCATGGGTTTCGAAAGGAATACTCGAATAGGTGACGCCGGTGGGCAAATGGCAACTATTACAGTTATCTTCCAGTATTTTTTTGATTTCAACGCTGTAACGTATCGCCGCCGTATCGCAAGCGGTGGTATCGGGACCGTACAAATCTTCTTCGTTGTCATAGTAACAGCTGGTAGGCATGGTCAGCAATACCAGGCTAAGCAGGGATGCAAGGGCGGCTAATGTTTTTTTCATGCGGAGTGGCAGACAATAAAATAGGTTAATGTTTTGACGCGCAAAGATATACGGTAGCAGGGAATTCAGTTTGTTTGTCGCCGGCTCCGCCCTTTTTGTCCCTTTTTTCTTTTTTTTAAGAACAATAAAGGCCGCGCTGCATTTATTTAGGCCCCACAAAACTACATACCCTGCCCCATCCCCTCAACTAATCGGCGCTGAACGCGTCAAAACACTGACTGAACATGGAAAAAAAGGACTGGAAGGCGTGGCTGCGCCGGTTTGGCGTAGCGGGTTTTTTATTTTTCTTTATAAAAGGTTTGCTTTGGCTCGCCGTATTCTTCGGGCTTTGGAAAGCCGGGTGCAGTTGAAGCCGCGCCGGTTTATTTTTTAATGCGGTGGCAGAAAATCGTTGACCCGCGCCGGGCCGTTGTTTTTTCAGAAAACTTTTAAAACAAATTTTTTTATAAACACCGTTTTGCCGAAATTTGCACTTTTACCTCCTTGCAAATGACAAAAGTTAAAGATAGCCCGGCGCCTGATGGGCAAATGCTGGACACCGATCTCGTTGACCCCCGCTACATTACTATTAAAGGCGCGCGGTCGAACAACCTGCAGAACGTCGATTTGAAAATCCCCAAAAATAAATTGGTGGTGGTGACCGGTGTCTCGGGTTCCGGCAAATCCAGCATCACCATGGATACCCTTTACGCAGAGGGGCAGCGGCGCTACGTGGAGAGCCTGTCCAGCTACGCCCGGCAATTTCTGGGACGGATGAAAAAGCCGGATGTAGACTATATCCGGGGTATTTGCCCGGCTATCGCCATCGAACAACGCGTCACGACCGGCAATACCCGCTCTACTGTGGGCAGCATGACGGAAGTGTATGACTTTCTGCGATTGCTGTTTGCCCGGGTGGGCAAATTCTACTCGCCTATCAGCGGCGAGGTGGTAAAAAAACACGAAGTAAGCGACGTCATCGACTTTATTAAAAGTCAGCCGGAAGGCGCCCGCGGGATGATTCTCATCCCGTTCAGCCAAAAATACAAAGAGCGTTCCCTGGAACAAGAATTAAACCTTTTGTTGCAAAAAGGATATACCCGGGTGCATTTTGAAGGGGAGATACTGCGGATAGAGGATGTGCTGGGCGGAGAAACCCCACCCCCAACCCCTCCCCTAAAAGGGAGGGGGGACGCGGCATCCTCTACGACTCCCTCTCCTTTAGGGGAGAGTCGGGGTGGGGTTTTCGACATCACCGAAAAAGCCTACCAGTTCCGCGAACTGGGTCTCACCGTGCTGATCGACCGTTATTCGGTGAACCACGCCGACGAACACGAATGGATGCGGCTGGCCGACTCGGTAAACACGGCTTTTTACGAAAGCGAGGGCGAATGCTGGATAGAGGCGGTCAGCCCGACCCGAATGTTCCGGCAATTCAACAGCCGCTTCGAACTCGACGGGATCGAGTTTCCCGAGCCGACCCCCCAACTGTTCAACTACAACAACCCCTACGGTGCCTGCCCCAGCTGCGAAGGATACGGCCGCATACTGGGCATCGACCCGGACAAAGTTGTTCCCGACAAAACCAAATCGGTGTACGACGGCGCTATCGTTGCCTGGAAAGGGGAAAAATACGGCGAGTGGCTGAGCGCGTTTTTACAACAGGCCCACCGGTTCGAGTTCCCGGTACACAAGCCCTTTGAAAAATT
Source organism: Bacteroidota bacterium (assembly GCA_963169325.1). Lineage (GTDB taxonomy): Bacteria > Bacteroidota > Bacteroidia > Chitinophagales > Saprospiraceae > M3007. The sequence goes on along the minus strand of CAUJEY010000151.1, from coordinate 80,273 downwards.
AGACAAAACGGAACAAAAGCTGCTTTGGACCGGCAACGAGTGGTTTCAGGGCATCAATGCCTTTTTCCAGGAACTGGAAAGCAAAACCTATAAAATCCAGAACCGCGTTACCCTGGCCCGCTACCGGGGGCGTACGGTGTGCCCCACCTGCGAAGGCGGACGATTGCGCAGCGAAGCGCTGTGCGTGAAAGTCGGCGGGAAAAATATCTCCCAACTCACCGACGTCCCCCTGGACGAGGTGCTGGCCTTTTTCAAACAAACCCAATGGACCGACCATGAGCAGCAAATCGCCAAACGGCTGCTGGTGGAAATCCACGGCCGCCTGCATTTTATGGTCGAACTGGGCCTCGGCTACCTCACGCTCGACCGTATATCCAACACCCTGAGCGGCGGCGAAACCCAACGTATCCACCTCACCCGTACCCTCGGCAGCAACCTCACCGCGTCGATGTACCTGCTCGACGAACCTTCCGTAGGGCTGCACCCCCGCGATACGGGCCGCCTGGTGCAGGTACTCAAAAACCTGCGCGACCTGGGCAACACCGTCGTGGTGGTGGAACACGAGGAGGAAGTGATTAAAAATGCGGATTTTTTGGTGGACATGGGCCCCGAAGCCGGTGTACATGGCGGCAAAGTGGTTTTTGCCGGTAACTATACCGACATCGATAAGGCTGCGCCGGAGAGCCTGACTGCACGCTATATGTCGGGCGCCATGCATATCCCGACCCCTGCCGTACGGCGAAAAACCAATGATTTTATCCGCATAAAAGGCGCTCGCCAGCACAATCTCAAAAACATCGACGTACGGATACCCCTGCACAGCCTCACCGTGGTAAGCGGCGTGAGCGGTTCGGGGAAAACCACCCTGGTGCGCGATATTCTCTACCCGGCGCTGCTGCAACACCTCCCCGACAACCCGGGCAAACAGGCAGGACTTTTTGACGGGCTGGAAGGCCCGGTAAAAAAGGTGACCCGCGTGGAATTTATCACACAAAGTCCGATCGGAAAAAGCAGCCGCTCCAACCCGGTTACGTATGTAAAAGCGTACGATGCTATCCGCGACCTCTTTTCGAGTCAGCAGCTGAGCAAAATTCGGGGCTTTCAGCCCAAACATTTCAGTTTCAACGTGGAAGGCGGGCGCTGTGAAGCCTGCAAAGGCGAAGGCGAACAGGTGATCGAAATGCAGTTCCTCGCCGATGTCCACCTCGAATGTGAAGAATGTAAAGGACGCCGTTTCAAGCAGGAGGTGCTCGACGTGCAATACAAGGGAAAAAGTATTTACGAAGTGCTGGAACTCAGCATCGAGGAAGCGCTCGAGTTTTTCAAAGGCCAAAAAGACATTATCGACCGCATTAAACCGCTGAACGAAGTAGGCCTGGGCTATGTGAAGTTGGGTCAATCCAGCAGCACGCTTTCCGGCGGCGAAGCCCAGCGCGTCAAATTAGCCTCCTTCCTGATTCGCGAAAACTCGGGCGGCCATATCTTTTTTATCTTCGACGAACCGACTACCGGGCTGCACTTTCACGACATCCGCAAATTGCTCGCCGCCATCGATGCCCTGGTCGAAAAAGGCCACACGGTACTGGTTGTGGAACACAACATGGAAGTGATCAAAAACGCCGACTGGGTCATCGACCTGGGTCCGGAAGGCGGAAAAGACGGCGGACACCTCGTTTTTGAAGGGCAACCGGAAGATTTAGCAAAAGTGAAAGGTAGCTTTACCGGGCAGTTCTTGCGGGAAAAGGTTTGATATCTTCTGGTTTGAAGGTTAGAGGGTTTCTGGTTAGAAGGTTTGAGGGTTTGAGGGTTTCTGGTTGAGGCTTCGCGTGCAACAAGCAACCTTCAAACCAGAAACCTTCAAACCCTCAAACCTTCTTTTAACCTTTTCGGGCGCTGCGATGCCGCTGCCATACATAAATGGCGCCCACAATACTCACGAGCATCAGCCCCACGGAAATAATTTCGGCCTGGCTCATACGTATACCCATCACATCGTGGTGTACGTTGACCCGGATTTTTTCAATCAGAAAACGTTCGACGGCAATTAAAGCCAGGTACAGGAAAAAGAGCAGACCGGGTACTTTGATCCGTTTGCGCACGGTCCACAGGATACCAAACACCAGGGTCATCATCAACACCTCATATAACGGAGTCGGATAAACCGGCATCGAGAGTTGCATACAATAATCCCAGGTACAGCCGTCGATGGGTACACTGGAAACGGGATCGGTATTCCGGTCGTTCAACACGTGATGCGGGTAGGTGGAGGCCCAGGTCCAGTCGGGCAAGAAGCTCATCCAGCCGGGCTTCGGCCCCTGGTTTACGATGCCCCAGTCGCCGTCGCCGCTCAACTGGCATCCGATACGACCCACGCCGTATCCGGCCGCGAGGGCCGGCGCTACGGAGTCGGCAGAGGGTAGAAATGGAATATTGTTGCGCTGGAGATAGGTTACAACGGCAACAAAACCCAGCAACAACCCGCCATAAAACGCCAGACCGCCTGGCGAAAGCAGGGTGCCGATGGGGTCCTGCATAAAGGATGCCCAATTGTCGAATATGTCAAAAAATTTGGCGCCCAGGATACCGCCAACGGCAGCCCACATGGTAATCTCGCTGATCCGGTCGTGCGGCCAGAGGTCTATTACTTTAGTTTCCGGCTTGTCTTTGCGCTTGCGCCAGGCTTCCCACCAGGTCATTCCGCCGACCAGCAAGGCGCCCAAAATCGCCGCCGGCCAGTGCATTTTCCCGGAGAGAATAATGGAGGCGGGATCCTGGCGGAAATCGGCAAAATGCATCGCGGCATAAAACCCTTTCCCGCCGAGAATAAGGCCCAGCAAGGCGTTCATAGCGATTTCAGAAAAAGTCGCGGGTTGGCCTTCCACGATAGTGACGCGCACGGAGGTAAAAAGACCTTCCGCGGCTTTGCGGCGCATTTCGAGGTAGTAAACCATCGCACCGACCAGAAAAGCCATGGCCAGGAAAAAGCCGAACGTTTTGAATACGGACAGCCAGTTATCCGGCTCCGTGCCAAAGAGGGCGTGAAACAAATATGAAAAGTCTGGATACATATCGGCAAAGGTAGAAGACGGAACGGGAATTTTATGGGCAAATATGAAACGTCATTTTGAATTAATCACCCGGTAAAGCGTCCAACCCTCCGGAAGCGACTGGTACGCCTGTAGTTCGAAATGGGTTTGAGCGTGCTCCCAGTTGAGCATCGGGTTTTGGCCGACCCACTGGTCGCGCAGTTTCGGCTCGTTGAACAAAATAAAACTGCCCGCCGGGAAGGTGTCATAGCGCCGGATAAAGAGATTATGAAACTTGATTCCGGGCAAATACGCCTGCAGCGCGATATCCAGGTCAAAAGCGTACACGTCGGCATCGGGCGGCAGGGAATTTTCAAGGATTTCGCTGAATTGGCGTTCCAGGTGATTTCGGGCCAGGGTCGGCTTTAGCGTCCATGAGGTAAAAAACAACTGGCAAATCAACGCCAGTCCTAAAAGCGCGTAGGTTAGCCGTTTGAAAAAATAAATTCCGTAAGCAAAAAAACGATCCCAGGCGGGAAAAAACAGCAATAACAGCAGGGTATACGCCGGCAATAAATAACGCGTGTTTTGATGGGACAGGCCGCCGAGAAAAAACAAATACAACAGCATACTGAGCAAGAGCAGGCGTTTGGAGTAGAGCGCAGCATCCGTTCGGCGCGCCAACAGGAACAAGGCCGGCAGGGTCAGGCAAAAACCCGGGTGCGCCAAGGGGTAAAACAAATAAAACAGGTTAGGCAAACGATAGGACACCGTTCCGCTGGCTTGGGTGAACGTAACCTGAAATAAGTGGAGTAACGACCAATCCTGGAGTAAGGAATGTGCCAACGGACTTTTGGGCGCCCCCATTTTCATCCACCAGAGCGGCAAAAATGCCAGGATTCCAGCCATTGCAGCGGTTGCCAACCACCGGAACCGCCGGGCGTGCCACAACTCCAGCGCAAGGGCCAGCGCCGGCAAAGCCAGTAATACTGCCAGCGCATACCGCGTAGTGATGGCCAGTGCGGTAAACACGGCGAAATACACAACGTCCCGGTGTCGCTCCAATTCAATGACCCGTAAAGCGAAAAATAAGGCAGCCAGTGCCAGTGCCAATCCAAAACCATCGGACATGATCGTCAGCCCGGCGCGAAGAAAAAAAGGCGCCAGGGCTAAAGCCAAGACCCCGAATACCCAGCGGCTTTCCACCCGCGCTCCGGGCGACAACACGCGCAGGTTCAATTCGAATAACCAGAGGGCTAATGCTGCCGACAACCAGCTGACCAACTGCAACGCCCGCAGGGCATTCAGCCCCGCAAACTGAAACAAGGCGCCCATCAAGGGGTACCCGCCGGCTATTTCGGCATCGCCGATGCCTCCCGGCGGTACAGGCAAGCCGTTCAGCCGGCTGAACAACACCTGGCTTTGCCGCAGGTACTCATATCCATCCTGGCCGTACAAGCCATTGAAATCCAGCAAATAAGACAATCCGGCCAGCACAAATGGAAATACGAAGACCGGCCAGGTCGGTTGATATGAAATTGTCAAGGTTCGGGTTTTGGCGAAAAATACGGTTGATTTTTTAGTGCAGTGACGCCCTGCCCAAAAATTCACTTTGCAACTAAATTAAACGAGTTGCTGCCAATGCTGAAGTGAATTATAGCCCGACAGCGCTTATTTGGGTATTTGTACGTTACTAAGTGAAATAAAGCGGTTATTTTTGTTCAAAAATCATTGTGATGTCTGCGTTAGAATTAAAAGGAAAATTTATCAAGCTTCTTGCTGATGTAGAAGATGCTAAAATGCTGGAGCAAATGTTCGCCTATTGCCTTGCATTAGCCAGTGGAAAACATCCTTTAGCCGATTTTTCGCCGGATTTTATTGCCGAGTTGGAAGGCGCCATTGCTGATAGTGATAACGAAAGCGATTTGGTTGATAATGAGGAAGCTTTTAAAATGTTTCGCCAATGGGCAAAAGATTGACTTGGAAGCCTAAGCCATTGCGTCAAATTACGGAAATCGAGCAATATTTCAAGTCTGAGTTAGGTACTGTGCAAGCATTTAAAAAGTAAAAATGAAATTACTCTCACTGATTTTTATTCCCTTACTTGTTCATTTCCTCCCGGCCCAAACCCCCGAACTACCCCTACGTCAGGGCCTCGTCATCACCCAATCCTGCCGGATAAAACCCGGCGCCTACCTGCTCGATGCGCCCGTAGCAGCACTGTTCACCGACACGGTCAATACCGCCGCACTAAAACCCATTATCACCATTCAGGGTGACAATATCAGCGTGGATTTTGCAAACGCCGATTTGCGCAGCAGCGCCGATATCAAACGGCCCGACCAGTTTGCCGGGCTGGCCATTTTGGTGCGCGGGAAAAATATTTCTTTAAAAAATTTACAAGTGCATGGCTATAAAGTTGCCCTGTTCGCCGAAGACGCTGACGGCCTGAAGATTGAAAACAGCAATTTCTCCTACAACTACCGCCCGCGCCTGTACTCCTTACGCGAACACGAAAATTTTGCCGACTGGCTGAGTTACCACCACAACGAGCGCGACGAATGGCTGCGGTACGGCGCCGGGATCTACCTGAAAAATTGCGACAGCGTATTGGTAAAAGCCTGCCGGATCACCGGCAACCAAAACGCCCTGCTCATGACCGGCTGTAATGGCGGATTGGTGTATAACAACATCTTCCAGTTCAATTCCGGCCTCGGTATCGGCCTGTATCGCAGCAGCCACAACCGCGTGATGCACAACCGGCTCGACTGGAACGTGCGCGGCTATTCGCATGGGTTTTACCAGCGCGGACAGGATTCGGCAGCCCTGCTCTGCTACGAACAAAGCAGCAACAACCTCTTTGCTTTTAACTCCTGTACGCACTCCGGCGACGGCTTTTTCCTCTGGGCCGGCCAGCATACCATGGACACCGGCGAGGGCGGCTGCAATGATAATATCATTTTCGGCAACGACTTTAGCCACGCCCCCACCAATGGTGTAGAGGTCACCTTCAGCCGCAACCGCGTGCAGGGGAACCTGATTCGCGAATGTACCTACGGTATCTGGGGCGGTTACAGCTACGAGTCGGTCTTTATGGGCAATTACATCGCCGAATGTAAAACCGGCCTCGCCATCGAGCATGGGCAAAATGACACCATCCGCCAGAATTACTTCGAAGGCGACAGCACCGGCATCCAGCTCTGGGCACGACCCACCCAGCCGGCCGACTGGGTATATGCCCAAAAAAGAGACACCCGCAGCCGCGACGGACTCATCGACAGGAATGTATTTATGCGTGTACGCAAACCCTTGAAAATCAGCGCGTCAAAAAATATCTCCGTAAACGGCGAAAACCTGTTTACCGGGTTTCAGACGCTGCTGGAAACCGCAGAGCCCAATGAAAATCTGCGTTTTCTGCGCAATGATATTTATGGCTCGACGGCCCAGGTGGAATCCGTATGGGCTCACCCCGAACTGGCCGCTTCCCGGAGCATCAATTTCAGCCATCCGGAAAAACAGCCGCAAAACCCCTACGCGCCACTCGACATCCCGTATGGAGACCTGAGCGAAATAGACAGCCTGCCCGACGGCGAATTTTCCGGACTTCCAACCGATCAATTGCGCGGCCGCCAATACATCCTTATGAATGAATGGGGTCCCTACGACTTCCAGCGGCCACAAGTAGCGCTGGGCGACATCAGCCCGGTGATCGGCGGCGAGGGCGCCTATTATGTGCTCAAAATATACGGCCCGCCGGGCCAATGGAGAATCACGGACCAAAAAGGCATCGCCACCGTCGACCAATCCTCCGGAACAATGCCTGCTTTTATCACGGTGAAAAGCGCACCCGGTGCGGAGCACATCCGGGTAGCGTTTGAATACAAGGGAGAGCAGGCATTTGCAGGCACATTCGGGGAGATATACACCGGCGGCCAGCCCTACCGGTTTGATTTTGAACGGTTTGAAAAAAAATTGAACTGGAACGTACAGTTTTTTAATTATGATAGCCTTCCCCCTTCGCCTTTAGCAGAGGGGCCGGGGATGAGGTTTGCTGCAGAAAAATCGGTAAACGACCTCCAATTTGCCTGGTGGGACAGCCCGGCCCCGGGGGTAAATACCGACCGTTTCGCCACTGTTTCTACCTCTACTTTCAACATTGCGCCGGGCCGCTACCGCCTCGAACTGAGTTCCGACGACGGCGCCCGGCTCTACCTCGACGGCAAGCGCCTGATAGACCACTGGACCGTACATGAGCCTGCTGTGGATGAAGTGGAAGTGGACCTGGGCGGACAACATACGCTCCGGATCGAGCATTTCGATGCGGGGGGATTTTCGACGTTGGGGTTGAGGATTCGGGCAGGGAGGTGAAATTTCTACTGTTTCACAAATGCCTGTGTCCAGGTTTGTTGGCCGGATACGATTCGCAGGAAGTAAGCCCCTTGTTGCAAATCGCCCACAAAAACCGGCACCTCGGTGCTTTCCGCAGGAAAAACACCGGAAGAAACCCGGCGGCCGGCGGTATCGAAAATCTCCCAGTTGCTGTCGGTGTCTGATGTTTTCGCCCATTGCACCTGTACATATTCGCCGGCCGGGGAAGGGAACAACGAAAGTGGCGATGCTGCCGTGCCGATCACGACCCGGCGCACAGGACTGAACGAAAAACGGCCGTCCAAATCGACTTGCCGCAGGCGGTAATAATTGGCGCCGGGCAAAGGGTTTTCGTCTACAAAAGTGTATTCCCGTTTTTCCCGAACCGTGCCCGCACCGGCTATCCGGCCGATTTCCGTGAACTCGTGACCGTTCGGGCTGCGTTCGATGTTGAAGTGGGAATTGTCGGTTTCGGAGGCGGTGGACCAGGAGAGGTGGGCTTTTTCACGAACGGCGTATGCACTTATTGTGGTCAGTTCTACCGGTAGAGAAGCGTTGGTGCCAACAATGAAGTCGTCTATCCTGAAATTTGGAGGCGCTGTGCAATTCATATTAGTTGAAGTGGTAAAAGAAAACCGGAAACGAAGGTTTACCACATTGTCCGCACCGGAAGGCAGGTCAAAATAAGTGCTGCCCCAAGCGGAACCTCCCGGGGCGTAGGAGGATACGTCGGTATCGATGGTGTTCCATATTGCGCCGTCGCTGCTCCATTCAAACAGAACCGGTCTATCCCAGGAAGGAGAATTACGCAAGCCAAATCCTACCCGGATATTACTCAGCCCGGTTGTGTTAACTACACCGCTTTCCGTCAGTGAAACGGTTGTGCTGGTGGGTGTACAGTGGTCAAAACGAACGTTGTTGCCGCCGGAGGCTTCCGGGCTTGTTGGAGAGGAGATATAGCCACTACTCGAAACCGCACTCGATAACAAAACACGCCCATCGCTCGGTACCCAACCCGCCGGAAAAGATGCACCGATAAAACTCTGATAATAAATGGATTGGGCTTTTACTGTTCCTAAAAAGAGTAAAAGTATGAGTGACGGGTATAGTTTTCTCATAAAATTTGTGGTCTGCGGTTAATACGATTTTTTTAAGACCACAAATTTACCGCATAACCCGCCACGCTTGCGCATTCCGGCCATGAACTTTTCATTAAAATAAGATGCCTCCCAACCAGCCGCCGCCCTCATACCCGGCCTGGCGGGTTCTAGTGGTACGGATGGCGGCTATTAGCATACTACTGGATATTTTCAATTTTAACTCATAGGAGGACATAGACGCCTCCCCCAACCTCTAACCCTCCAAACCCCTAAACCTCCAAACCCCTAAACCTCTAAACCCCCAAACCTCCCTAAACTATTTCCCCCTGACGACACTCATGCCCACCTCTGACCATCGTCATTCTTTCCGGGCTGAAAGACATGGAGTTTTGCCGCATAATTGAAGCGAAAACCTCCCATGTTATGAAAAAGATGCTCGTTCCAACCGACTTTTCCAATAACTCCAAACATGCGTTGAAAGTCGCCGCTTTTATTGCAGAAAAAGTAAAAGGCAAGGTGGAGATTTTGCATGCCAATACGGCGGTGGCTTATGCTCCACCGCTGCCTGATTATTATGTTCCGGAAGCTTACGATATGACGGAATACTATGAAAACGCCGCAGAGGAGCTATATAGCCTGAAACAGGAGCTGGTCGGCAGCGGCAAATTCGATGATGTAAAGATTGAAACGGTGGTGGAAGAAGGCTTTTTATACTCCACCGTGCGCCGGATTGCTGAAGAAGATCGCGCCGACCTGATAGTAATGGGCACGAAAGGCGCCAGTGGTGCTACTGAGTTTTTTGTCGGCTCTAATACGGAAAAAGTCATACGCACCTCGCCATGTCCGGTATTGGCTGTGCCGGAAAACTCCGGCGAGTTTAACCCTAAAACGGTGTTGATTCCAACCACTTTGCGCAAAGGGCAGCAGGTCGTTTTCAAAACGGTTGCCGAATGGCAAAAATACTTTCCGTTTGACGTGAAAGTGCTTTACCTGAACAACCCGGCGGGTTTTGATACCAATGAGGAAATAGAAAAAGCCGCGCAGCAAATCGCCACAGAAGCAGGGCTTAAGAAAGTGAAGTCGTTTATGAACGGTAACACTTTTAACGAAGAGAACAGTATTCTTCAGTTTGCCGAGCGCGAAAATGTCGACCTGATCGTGATGGGTACACACCAGCGCCAGGGTCTTTCCCACCTGCTTTTCGGCAGCCTTACGGAAGATATGGCCAATCACTCGAATATTCCGGTATTGAGTGTACCGATATAAGGGTTGGGAGTTTGGGGGTTTAGGGGTTTGGAGGATGCCGGTTTCCTCATATAACCAATGATCCCCAAACCTCCAACCCCCCAAACCCCCAAACCCCCAACCCTCCAAACCCCCAAAGTAAAGAAATAGGACATGACAGGGTAGTTTTCCGTGCGGCGGCAGTACCTGGAAAGGGATGCCGCCGCTTTTTTTATATCTTTGCCCCGGCTATGACCTTCTCCTCCAAACTTATCGAAAAAGCCGTAGAGGCCTTTGCGTCCCTGCCCGGTATCGGGCGGAAGACGGCGCTTCGTCTTGTGCTGCACCTGTTGAAGCAGGATAAAACCGTAACCGAGCAATTTGCATCGGCACTCCTTGCCATGCGCGACGGGATTCAGGATTGTCGGATTTGCCATAACCTGGCCGATGAAGCTGTTTGCCAGATTTGCGCCGATGCCCGCCGCGACCGCTCCCTGGTGTGCGTGGTGGAAAATATCCGCGACCTTATGGCGATCGAAGATACCGGTCAGTACCGGGGGCTTTATCATGTGCTGGGCGGCATTATTTCCCCTATCGAAGGCATCGGCCCCGCCGACTTGAACATCGATTCGCTGTTTGAACGAATAAAACAGGACGAGATCAAGGAGGTTATTATGGCCATCAGTCCGACCATTGAGGGCGAAACCACCGTGTATTATTTGTCCAAAAAACTACAACCCTCGGGGGTGGCGGTGAGTGCCATCGCCCGGGGCGTTTCGTTTGGCGGCGACCTGGAATATGCCGATGAACTGACGCTGGGGCGTTCCATTGTCGCGCGTGTTCCGTATACGCGTTAGAAACCAGCGAATTGTAAAAGATGCGTAAAATTGGTTCGATTGTTTCAGAACAAAAAGAAGCGTTTTACATTTGTAGAAAGGATTTGAACAATAGATTGACGATTGGGAAAAAAAGCAACCGGCGTCCTGAAGCGCAGCTCATACCCACCTGTTCGAAAAGCAAAACCGATTTAATTGTAATCCACTAGTACGTTCACCGGGATTAACATCAGGCAAGTTGCCACCGGGGAACGATGAGTCTATATGCCGATGCAGGGCACGATGCCCGGAATATTGTAGTTCAATGTTTCACCAAAATAAAAAACTATTGCGCGCTCAGTTCCGGCGCTTTTTGATCAACTAACAAAATATTTTCTGGAATGAATAAACAATTACTTGAACGCACCGATAGTTTCACCGCTCCGGATGAGGTACGCAAGGCCGGTCTTTATCCGTATTTCCGGGTTATTCAATCTGAACAGGACACCGAGGTGATGATTGACAACAGGCCGGTTTTGATGTTCGGCTCCAATTCCTATCTCGGGCTGACCAACCACCCCAAAATTAAAGAAGCCGCCCAACTGGCCATAGCCCGTTATGGAACCGGTTGTGCAGGTTCCCGTTTTTTGAACGGCACCCTCAGCATCCACATTGAACTGGAGGAGGCATTGGCCGAATACCTGCAACGCGAATCGGTGATCCTGTACAGCACCGGATTCCAGGCCAACCTTGGCGCGCTGGCTCCATTGGTAAGCCGGCACGAATACATTCTCATCGACGAACGCGTGCATGCCTCGATCATCGATGCCACCCGTTTGTCCTTCGGGAAGGTGCAGAAATTTGCCCACAACGATATGGAGGACCTCGAACGGATGGCTGCGCGCCTGCCCCATGAGGTGTTGAAATTCATCGTGGTGGATGGGATTTTCAGCATGGAAGGCGATCTGGCGCCCCTGCCACAGATCGTGGAGGTGGCCAAAAGGCACAATTGTGTGGTGGTATGCGACGATGCCCACTCCATCGGGGTGATCGGCGAACTGGGCATCGGTACCGGCTCGCACTACGGGGTTAACGACTCTGTGGATATTCAAATTGGTACGTTCAGTAAATCCCTGGCTTCGCTCGGCGGTTTTATTGCTTCCTCCAAATCAGTCATCGAGTTTTTAAAACACCATTCGCGTTCGCTGATTTTTAGCGCCAGCATGACCCCGGCTTCCGCGGCCGCCGTTCTGGCTGCCCTGGAAATCATTAAAGCCGAACCGGAACGCATCGACCGCCTTTGGGAAAACACGCATTACGCCATCGCGCGTTTTCGCGACCTGGGCTTTGAGATCGGCCATACCGCTTCCCCGATCATCCCGCTGTATGTGCGCGACAACAACAAAACCTTTGCTTTGTCGGGCCATGCTTTCAACGACGGCGTATTCATCAATCCGGTTGTTTCGCCGGCCGTGCCCAGTGAGGAATCGCTTATCCGGTTTTCACTCATGGCTACCCATACGATCGAACAGATTGACCGGGCAGTGGATATTTTATACCGCCATGCCCGGCAACTGGGTATTCTGGACCCACAAGTTGAAACAGTAACCGTATGACAGAGATCATTTTAGTTGATCCGAACGATAAAAGACAGTTGCGGGAATTCATCGATTTTCCGCACGACCTGTATGCCAACGACCCGAACTACGTTCCGATGTTGTTTATGGAACAGGAAACGCTGCTGAACCCGAAAAAGTCGCCATTTTTTAAACACTCGACTGCCACCTATTTCCTTGCAATGCGCGACGGAAAACCGGTCGGTCGTATCGCGGCGATCCTGAACCGGAATCACATTGCGTTCGCCGGACGCCAGGAAGGTTTTTTTGGTTTTTTCGACGTGATAAATGACCAGATCGTGGCGAATGCCCTGCTCAATACCGCCATGAAGCGGCTTCGCGAACAGGGTATTTCCAAAGTGATCGGTCCGGCCAATTTTTCCACCAACGAAACCTGCGGGTTGTTGGTGGAAAATTTTGACGAGCCGCCGTTCATTATGAATACGTACAATGCACCGTACTACATTCAACTGCTTGAAAATTATGGTTTTACCAAAAATGTCGACCTGCTGTGTTACGAGTTACTCGGTTCCAATATGCCGACCGAAGTAATGGAGTTTGCCGATAAACTGGAAAAACGGCTGGTGGAACGCGGGGTAACCATCCGGCAAATTGACATGAAGCACTATGACCGGGAAATCGAGCAGTTTCTTCCGGTGTACAACGCCTCCTGGTCCGAAAATACCGGCTTTGTACCGATGACCCCCGAGGAGGTTAAACAGATCGGAAAAGACCTCAAACAAATTATTGACCCGGATTTTGTATATTTTGCTGAAAAAGACGGCAAGATCATCGGTGTTTCCCTGTCGATTCCCAATGTGAACGAAATTCAGATCAAGTTGAAACGCGGGCGACTCTTTCCGTTCGGGGTGTTCAAATTACTCTTCGGGTTGAAGAAGATCAAATCGATCCGGATCCTCGCGTTGGGCACCCTCAAGGAGTACCGCCGCCTGGGCGTGGATGTTATTTTTTACGTCCGCAATTTCCGCACCGGTTTGCGGAAAGGGATTCCCCGCGGCGAAGCCTCCTGGATTTTAGAAAACAACGAAATGATGAATCGTGCATTGGAACACATCCATGGCAAGGTGTACCGGAAGTACCGGTTATACGAAAAAACGATTTAATCAACCCGTTAAACCCGCTCAACCCGTTAAACCCTACACTTATATATGAAGCGCATTCTCATTACAGGAGCAAATGGGTTTATCGGTAGTACGCTGATCGACCACGCCTTGGCCAGGGGTTGGGAGGTTACGGCTGGCGTACGGCCGTCCAGCGACCGTTCGAATCTTACAGGAGATAAAATACAGTTTCTGCACCTGCATTTCGATAATGAAACGGCCCTGCAGCGTGAGTTGGAACAGGCCGGGCGCTTCGATTATGTGGTTCATATTGCCGGGACGACCAAAGCGTTGAAACGTGAAGACTATTTTCGCGCCAATACCGAATACACCCGGCGGTTCGTTGATATTCTGCATGGGGAGCGTCTCCGGCCGGAAAAATTTTTGTTTTTAAGCAGCCTGGCTGCTTTGGGGCCGGTCAATGGCAATGAGCGTATTCATCCGGGACGGAAGCCAGCCCCGGTAACGGCTTATGGCGCCAGCAAATTAGCCGCCGAACAATATCTGGAAAGACTGAGCGAATTTCCCTGGGTGGCGTTACAGCCTGCCGGCGTTTTCGGGCCGCGCGACAAGGATATACTGGAATTTATCCGGCTCGTTAACAAGGGCTTCGAGTTTTACATTGGCGCCCGCCCGCAAAATGTGAGCCTTATTTATGTTAAAGACCTGGCTGAAATGATGCTCGCCGCTTTGGAACACGGTGTGACCGGACGCAAATACATCGCTACCGACAGCCGGGATTATACCACCGACGACCTCGGCCAGGCCGTGCGCGAAACCCTGAATCGCCGTACCCTGCGCCTCCGGCTTCCGCTAAGCGTAGTGGGGGTGATTGCATCAATTTCAGAGACCTTGGGCCGATGGCGTGGCCGAATGCCCGCCTTTAACCGCGAAAAACTAAACGAAATCGGTGAAGCCGGCTGGTGGAGCGATGTTTCTCAAACTTTTGAAGAACTTCACTTTACTCCCCGGTATGACCTGTTTTCCGGTATGCAGGAAACGGTGGCGTGGTACCGGGAAAAAAAGTGGATATGAAAAGTGTTTGAAGTTCAAAGTTTGAAGTTTGAAGTTTGAAGTTTGAAGTTTGAAGTTTGAAGTTGGGTAGGAGGATGTTTTTAATAAATTGATTTTGAATGATTTAACACATATATTTGAATAAAAAGAACACTCAACTATGACAAAGAAAAAAATAGAGATCAAACCTGTTGGTGGCAAATTAGGCGTGCTGACTCCCGGTATGGGCGCAGTGGCGACCACTTTTATCGCCGGCGTCATGGCCGCCCGCAAGGAGCTTGCCCTGCCGATCGGATCGCTGACGCAAATGGGCACTATCCGCCTGGGCAAACGCACCGAAGCGCGCAATCCGCATATCAATGAATTCGTGCCGCTCACGAACCTGAACGACCTGGTGTTTGGCGGATGGGACGTTTATGAAGACAACGTGTACGAAGCAGCTCTCGAAGCCAAAGTGCTGGAACGCGGCCTGGTGGAGGCTTTGAAGCCGGAACTGGAAAAAATCAAACCGATGAAGGCGGTGTTCGACAAGAGCTACGTGCGCAACCTGGACGGTACGAACGTGAAAACCGGCGCCACCAAAATGGACCTGGCCGACCAGCTCATGGAAGATATTCGCCGGTTTAAGGCAGAAAACAACTGCGACCGCCTCGTTATGGTCTGGTGCGCCTCCACGGAAGCATACACCGAAATTAGCAACGTACACGAAACGCTCGAAGCATTTGAAGAAGGCTTGCGTAACAACGACCCACGCATCGCGCCAAGTATGATTTACGCGTATGCCGCAATGAAAATGCATGTTCCGTTTGCCAACGGCGCGCCGAATCTGACCTGCGATATCCCGGCCATCGTCCAACTGGCGCACACCATGCGCGTACCCATCGGCGGCAAAGACTTTAAAACCGGTCAGACACTAATGAAAACCATCGTGGCGCCCGGTTTGCACGCCCGCGCACTGGGCGTTCGGGGTTGGTTCTCCAGCAACATCCTCGGCAACCGCGACGGCGCCGTGCTGGACGCCCCGGAAAACTTCAAAACGAAAGAAGTTTCCAAAGGTAATGTGCTCGACGGTATCTTCGATGCCGAACTGCAACCCGAACTCTACGGCGATATTTATCATAAAATCCGCATCAACTACTACCCTCCTCACGGCGACAATAAGGAAAGCTGGGACAATATCGACATCTTCGGCTGGCTGGGTTATCCCATGCAGATCAAGATCAACTTCCTGTGCCGCGATTCTATCCTCGCCGCCCCGATTGTGCTGGACCTGGCCCTGTTTATGGACTTTGCCCATCGTGCCGGCCTGCTGGGTATTCAGGAGTGGCTGTCGTTTTATTTCAAGGCGCCGCAAACGGCACCCGGCTTGCCCCCGCAGCACGATATTTTCAAACAATTGAGTAAACTGGAAAATACCCTGCGCTACCTGATGGGCGAAGAACTCATCACCCACCTGGGGTTGGACTACTACGAGGATCTTGAAAAAGAATATGAGGCGCTTCTACAAGTTAATGCTTAGTGGCTTCGGAACAGGATGGCTGCCTGTGGCGTCCGGTACATGGGGCGCTGCGGCAGCCATCCTGATGGTTTGGCCGTTAACTATTCTGACACCTGCCGTGCTTAACCTCGAACTGACGTTGCTCATTATAGCGTTCAGTTGGATCGGCGCCATCGGCTCCAGGTTACTTGCCTCCGAATGGGGCGAAGACCCGAGCCAAACAGTGATCGACGAAATGGTGGGCATGTGGATTGCGGTACTGGGGTTACCCGTAAGTTGGCAATACTGGCTGGCCGCCTTTCTGTTATTTCGCTTTTTCGACATATTCAAACCCCTCGGAGTGCGCCGTTTGGAAAAAATAGAGGGCGGCTGGGGGGTAATGCTGGATGATGTAATGGCCGGCGTTTATACGAATGTGTTGCTGCAAATGGTGGTTTTGTTTATTTGAACCGCCGCACCGGGATTGTTTTTTTTTTAATCCGTTGTTTTTTACGCCATATCCCATTTGAAAAAAGAATTGCCTGTTATGAATTTGTTTGATCGCCTGAAAATGTGGATTCGCCTCGTAGGCAAATACGGCGTGTCGTCGCTGACGGCTACCGGGGTAGATTTTACGATTTTTCAACTGGCACTGACCCTCCTGGCATCTTCTGCCGTACAGGCTACCGTGGCCGGCCGCTGTACTGGCGCGCTGGTTTCCTTTTGGTTGCAGCGGCGTTGGGTTTTTCGCGTGGCAGATGCAACTAATTGGCCGGGTTTAGCGGTCAGATATGGCAGCGGTGTTTTATTGGGCCTTGGGATGAACGTCGGCGGCGTATGGTTGTTACACAACCTCGGCGGTTGGCAGCCCTGGCCGGCCCGTATCGCCGCAGCTACCGCCACATGGTTTTTAGTTTTTCTTTTTAATCACCGGGTCGTTTTTAGTCCGGCATCAAACCGACAACCCTTCAATTATCGTACTTAACTGGAAAAAACCTTTATGCAAACAAAATTATGGCTACCGGCCATTTTATTGCTGTCCATTTTCTCCATGCCTGCCGCCCTGGGTCAAAAGATGACCTCGGTGCGCGGGCAGGTATTGGATGCCATAACGAATGACCCGCTGCCTTATGTCAGTGTGCAGTTTGACAATACGAACACAGGCGCCCGAACGGATATTGAGGGTAATTTTTACATAGAGACCGACGCGCCGGGCTTAACCAAAGTAAAAATCGTGTGCGTCGGCTACCAAACCCAAACGCTGGATATACAGGCCGGGCAGGCCAATAAACTAACCGCGCGAATGGAGGAGGCGACGGTGGGGCTGAAAGAGATTACCGTGAAGGTAGAAAAGTATCGGAACAAGGATAATCCGGCCGTGGAACTGATCAAAAAAGTAATTGAAAATAAGGACAAAAACCGGAAAGAGGGGCTGGACTATTACCATTTTGAAAAATACGAAAAGGTCAGTTTTGCGCTCAATAATGTGACCGAAAAAACCCGGAACAGCCTGCTTTTCCGCAAGTTCAAGTTTATCTTCGACAATGCCGATACCAATAAGGTGAACGACAAGGTCAGCCTGCTGTTGTTCCTGCGGGAAAGCCTTTCCGACGTGTATTACCGGCAGTCGCCTAAATCGCTGAAAGAATATATCCACGGGGAGCGCAATGTTATTTTTAAGGATATTTTTGACCTCCAGGGGATATCCTATTTTGTGAACAGCATGTACATGGACGTCAACTTTTACAACAATGCCGTTGACCTCCTGACAATGCAATTTGTGAGCCCGATCAGCCCGATTGCGCCCACCATCTACCGGTTTTATATCCAGGATACCACCGAGATCAACAACACGCCCTGCGTACACTTGTATTATGCTCCGCGTAACAAAACAGATTTAGCCTTTATCGGGCATATCTGGGTAGCGCTCGATTCAACTTATGCTATCCGGAAAATTGAAGCGGGTATTCCGAAAGACATCAACCTCAACTGGGTGAACGAAATGCAGATCAGCCAGGAGTACGACTGGCAAGGTTCCGCTACCGGAGACCGCCGGTTGATGCTCGTCCAGGACGATATTTTTATGGATTTCGGCCTGCTTCGGGGCGATAGTACCCGTACGCTGCTCGGATACAAAACGACCTCTTACCAAAAATACGAACTCAACCAACCCCTGCCGGATACGCTTTTCAGATCCCCGTTGGCGATGTTGCGCGACAAGGACGCCGGCATGCAGGATTCCACTTTCTGGAGGCAAAGCCGGCACCTGGCACTGAGTAAAAGTGAAAAAGGGCTGGAGTCGACGCTCGACAGCCTGTACAAAAACCGCAGTTTCCGAACCCTGATCGGCTCGGTCAAGTTTTTATTCGAAGGCTACACCCCTGTTGGCGGGTTCGATGTAGGCCCCGTGAATACCTTTTACAGTTTCAATCAGGTAGAAGGATTCCGTATGCGTTTGGGCGGCCGTACCAATTTCCGGTTCAGCGAACGGCTAATGCTGGAAACCTACGGCGCCTATGGCTTCAAAGACGAACGCTGGAAAGGTTTTGCGGCGGTACGCTATTCGTTCAGCGACGCGAAGGTGCGGCTGTTTCCCCTGAATCAATTGCGGCTCTGGTATCAAAATGACGTCAAAATTCCGGGGCAAAACCTCGTATTCGTCAACGAAGACAATTTTTTCCTCTCTTTCAAGCGTGGAGTCAATAACCGGATGATCTATACCGAAACGATCGGGCTGGATTATACGCATGAAAACCGGACCATTTTTTCTTACGCGTTTTCCGTTAAAAATGTCCGGCAAAATGGGGCCGGCGCCTTGTTGTTCGACTATTATGACAATGGTGAGTTGCGACGGAAAACCGACCTCACCACGACGGAGTTGGGATTGACGCTGCATTACGGCCCCAACGAAAAATTCTACGAAGGTTCCACCTTCCGGAATCCCATCCTGAACAAATACCCGATCTTCGATTTGGTGTATGAAACCGGCGTAAAGGGTCTGATGAACGGGGAGTACGATTACCACTCCATTCAGTTCAAAGCCAAAAAGGCCTTCTTTGTATCGCCTTTTGGGTACAGTATTGCCGTTGTCGAGGCCGGTCGCGTTTTCGGGCAGGTGCCCTATCCCTTACTTACCATACACCGGGCCAACCAAACCTACGCATACCAGTTGGAATCGTACAACCTGATGAACTTCCTGGAGTTTGTGAGCGATAAATATGTGTCGATCAACTATTTCCACAACTTCGGCGGTGTATTCTTCGGCCGGGTACCGTTGCTGAAAAAACTCAAGTGGCGCGAAGTTTTAACCGTAAAAGCCCTGTGGGGCGGCGTGGATCAACGCAACCTGCCGAATAGCAGCAATGGTCTGTTGCGTTTTCCTACCGATGACAACGATCTTACAATTACCAATACCCTCGAACGTCAACCTTATGTAGAAGGGAGCGTAGGGGTAGCCAATATTTTCAAAATAATCCGGGTGGACCTGGTGCGCCGGTTTACCTACACAGATTTACCCAATGTATCCAAAATCGGTGTGCGGGTACGGGTGAAAATGGAATTTTAAAGTAAAAACAATGTCCAATTTTCTGAAAGAAGTCGGCCAACCCCTGGTGTACAAGGTGATCCAGCCATTCATCCAATTCCTGTCACGTGCAGGGGTTACGCCTAACGCCGTCACGGTTGCCGGTTTTGTGATCAATATCGGCGCTACGGTGGTTTTTGTGTACGGGACAAATACTGCGCGGGGCGATATGCGTTATGTAGCTTTCGGGGGCTGTATTATTCTCTTTGCCGGTTTGTTCGATATGATTGACGGGCGTTTGGCACGCGTCAGCAAGCAGGAAAGCCGTTTTGGCGCGTTGTTCGATTCGGTGCTCGACCGGTACAGCGAACTGGTCATGTTTCTGGGTATTTGTTACTATCTGGTTGCCCAACAATATTTTTTGAGCTCGTTGTTTGCTTTTATCGCCATGATCGGATCCGTGATGGTGAGTTATGTGCGTGCCCGCGCGGAGGGGCTTGGCATCGAGTGCAAAGGCGGGATGATGCAACGCCCGGAGCGGGTGTTGCTGGTCGGTATTTCAGCCATTTTGTGCGGGCTGACGCAAAGTTACGCGGGGGATTTCCGATTTGTCGTGCCCGGCACCAACTTCCCCTATTTTGAAAACATCACCATTTTTACGTTTCCTATTTTCGTTATGGCCGTTCTGACCAACTGGACGGCCATCCAGCGGCTGCGCGAATCAAAAATTGCGCTCGACCAACTGGATCGCGAAAAATAATTCTCCTGTACATGTCTCATTACGTTCATTTTTTTAAAGTCATTATCCTTCTTTTTTCCGGCCTGTTTTTTCCAGGCGTTTTTTATGCCCAGGATGTATTACCCGAACCGCCGGCTTCGCCACAGCGGTTGTTTTATGTGCAAAGGACCGGCAACTCCAATACCATCATTTACGACGCCAATACGATCGCCAACGGCCGTGCTTTTAATGCCAAACAACCCATTTTGGTATATTGGATTCGTTATGCCGACGATGGCCGTACCGCGCCGCTGAACTACCTGCAACGGACCCTGGCTTATGGCGTGGAAGTGCGCCCGGTAAGCAAGCCGGAGGAATATGAGTTCAATTTTGTCTCCTATTCCAAACGCAAGTTGCATCTCGGCATCAACGCCGCCGGCAAACCGTATGCGCTGATTGCCATCAATGGAAAACAAGCCCGGTTGAACCGTGTTTTTGTCAAGATGGGAGATAAAAAGGTGGGCTTGGTACCCGATGTAAAATACGTCGAGCTGTTCGGAACTGATCCGCAGACCGGTGCAGCCGTTTATGAAAAATTCGTTCCATAAACTACATCTTACATTGATTACCAAGCAGTATTTGATGAAACGAAGCGTTGTTTTTTGGGCGGGGTCATTGATATATTTTTCCTGGTTTTATTTTTTAGTCGGGTTGCGCTCCGAACATATCGGCTTGTATCTGACACTGGTGGGCATGTATGTAGTCCATCCCGGAACAAGACGGTTCGTGCTGGCCTTCAGCGCCTTCATTGCCTATTGGATCATCTATGATTCCATGCGTATCGTGCCGAATTATATGGTGAATCCGGTACACATTGCAGAACCGTATTACCTGGAGAAATACTGGTTCGGACTGACTGCTTCCGACGGGCAACGCGTTACCCTGAACGAATATTTCAGGCAACATACCACCGCTTTTCTCGACGTACTATCGGGCTTGTTTTACCTGAACTGGGTGCCTGTGCCGCTTATATTCGGTTTTTGGCTTCTTCAAAACGACAAGCCCCTGTTTGTCCGGTTTTCCTACGGGTTTCTGTTCACCAACCTGCTGGGCTTTTTTATTTACTACCTGTATCCGGCCGCTCCGCCCTGGTATGTGGAGCAGTATGGTTTTGAAATCCGCAACAGTACGCCGGGCAACCCTGCCGGCTTGCTCAACTTTGATGCGTTTTTTGGCATCCAACTGTTTACAGAAATGTATAAGAAGAGTGCCAATGTTTTTGCGGCTATTCCTTCGCTGCATTCTGCCTATCCGGTATTGTGCCTGCTGTATGGTTGGCGGCTGCAAAAAAAATGGCTCAATGTACTCTTCACTATTTTTGTCGCGGGTATATGGTTTGCAGCTGTGTACACCCGGCATCATTACGTGATCGATGTGCTGGCCGGCGGCATCGTAGCTGTGGCGGGGTATATGTTGTTTGAATATTTATCGGCTCGTGCACCGCTTAAAAAGGGTTTTGAAGCCCTGCTGGAAAGGATTTAATATTTTTCCAACGGCGGCTGCGTACCTTTACGCCTTGAAATCACTTTTTACCGGATCATGAAGCAATCCACCATTAAAAAGCCAGTCTCCGTCAAGGGAGTAGGCTTGCATACGGGCAAATCCGTAACACTGACGTTTAAACCTGCGCCGGCCAACCACGGCCATCGTTTTCAACGGGTCGACTTGCCCGACCAACCGGTCGTGCCGGCCGACGTCAAACTGGTCGCCTCTACCAACCGGGGCACTACCCTGCGTAGCGGCGATGCCCAGGTGGCTACCGTGGAGCACGTGCTATCGGCGCTCACAGGACTGAATATCGACAATGTATTGATGGAAATCGACGGTCCGGAAATGCCCATTATGGACGGTACCTCGATGCCCTTCGTACAAGCCTTGCTCAAGTCCGGGCAGGAAGAACAAGATGTCGACCGGGAGTTTTTTGTGGTGACCGAGCCGATTTCCTATAAAGACGAAATTACCGGTACCGAACTGCTGGCCTTACCGGCCGACTCTTTTGAAGCCACCGTGATGATCGATTTTAACTCCAAAGTGCTTGGTCAGCAATTTGCTGCGTTGCACAACCTGTCGGAGTATGTTGCGGAAATTGCACCCTGCCGGACCTTCGTTTTTATACACGAGCTGGAAAAATTACTCGATATGGGGCTGATCAAGGGCGGCGATCTGGATAATGCCATCGTGATCGCCGACCGTAAAATGGATCAGAGCGAGTTGGATGAACTGGCCAGGAAAATGGGTAAACAGTCGATTAACGTGGATTCCGAGGGTGTGCTGAATACCGTGAAACTACACTTTCAAAATGAACCTGCCCGGCATAAATTGCTGGATGTCATCGGCGATTTGTCGTTGATCGGGAAACCGATCCGGGGCAAAATCGTAGCCACCAAACCCGGCCATACGGCCAATATTGAATTTGCCAAAATCCTGAAGAAGCACCTGACGGAAAAACGGCGTTTGCTGGGTGTCCCAAAATATGAACCGGAGAAAGAACCCGTCTACGATGTGATGCAGATATGCCAAATGTTGCCGCACCGTTCTCCATTTTTGCTGGTAGACAAAATCGTCGAATTGAGCGCAACGCATGTTGTGGGGATCAAAAATGTGACCATGAATGAGCCGTTCTTTCAAGGCCACTTTCCCGATAATCCGATTTTTCCCGGTGTTTTACAAATCGAAGCAATGGCTCAAACAGGCGGCATTCTGGCCCTGCACACCGTTAATGATCCGGGCAACTGGGATACATATTTCCTGAAAATAGATAATGCCAAGTTTAAAGCCAAGGTCGTCCCCGGCGACACCCTAATCCTTAAAATGGAACTTCTCGAGCCCATTCGGCGCGGTATCGTTCACATGCAGGGAACTGCGTATGTGGGCAACAAAATTGTATCGGAAGGTGAACTCACAGCGCAGATCGTCCGCCGCAACAAAGATACCAACTCAAACGGGACATGAGATTTTGTTAACCGGAAGAAGTGAAACGAACCGGGTATGGTGTTTCCCCCCCCCGACGTCTCGCCTTTGCCTTCAAAACCCAGCTTATTCCATGAGCTACGATAATGGCTTGCAATTTATTCACCCCAATGCTAAAATTGGACAGGGCGTTACGATCGGCCCCTTTACGGTCATAGAAGAAGATGTGGTTATCGGCGACAATTGCCGGATAGGCAATAATGTAAGCATCCTCAACGGCGCCCGCATTGGCGACAACTGCCAAATCTTTCCCGGCGCCGTAGTGAGCGCTATTCCCCAGGACCTGAAATATAAAAACGAAAATACAACGCTGGAAATCGGCAATAATGTCATTATCCGCGAGTGTTGCACCCTTAACCGGGGCACGGTGGAAGCCGGCCGTACCGCTATCGCGGATGGCTGCCTGCTCATGGCTTACGTGCATGTGGCGCACGATTGTTTTGTAGGTAAAGGTTGCATCCTGGCCAACAACGTCACCCTGGCCGGACATATCGAAATAGGAAATTACGCCCGGCTGGGCGGCATGGTGGCCGTACATCAGTTCGTCCGGATCGGCGGCCACGTGATGATCGGCGGCGGATCTTTAGTGCGCAAAGACGTCCCCCCTTATGTGGTAGCCGCCCGCGAACCACTTTCTTATGCCGGCATAAACCGGGTCGGTTTGCACCGCGCCAAATTCTCCAGCGACGCCATCCATCATATCGAAGATATTTACCGGATACTGTTCGTGCGGGGGCTCGCCGTAAAAAAGGCCCTGGCCACTATCGAAGCGGAAATCGAACCCTCACCTTACCGCGATGAAATAATTGATTTTGTTCGGGAGGGTAAACGCGGCCTGATGAAAGGTTTTCGCTCGCTTCAACCAAATGGGCGTGTGCCGGAACCTGCTTTGGATTAAGAAAAGGTTAGAAGGTTACTGGTTAGAAGGTTACTGGTTTGAAAGTTACTGGTTCGGGCAACTTTCAAACCAGTAACCTTCTAACCAGTAACCTTCTAACCAGTAACCTTCTAACCTTTTAAAAGTTGATCATACAACTCGCCGATGCCGGCAAACGATTTCGCTTCGAGTGGATTTTCCGAAGGCTCGATTTTACCCTGCACAGCGGGCAACGTTATGCCTTGCTGGGGCCGAACGGCTCGGGAAAATCCACGCTGATGAAGGTATTGTCCGGCCACTTGTCGCTGTCGAAAGGGCGGGTTTCATTTGACGAAAATAATAAAACGCTCGATCCGGATGTCGTGTACCGCCGGG
Organism: Bacteroidota bacterium; assembly: GCA_963169325.1. Classification (GTDB taxonomy): domain Bacteria; phylum Bacteroidota; class Bacteroidia; order Chitinophagales; family Saprospiraceae; genus M3007. The sequence goes on along the minus strand of CAUJEY010000151.1, from coordinate 55,989 downwards.
TGGCTTATGCCGCTCCCTACATCGAGTTAATCGAAGAGTTTACCCTGGAGGAAGCGCTTAGTTTTCACATCCGCCTGAAGCCCTTGCTCCCGGGTTTATCGCCCGATTTTCTACACGAACTGCTCGAATTGCCCCGCGCCCGGCACAAAGAGTTGCGTTTTTTTTCCTCCGGTATGAAACAACGGGTTAAATTAGCGTTAGCCATATTGACAGATGCGCCCGTGTTACTGCTCGACGAGCCGACCACCAACCTTGATCTGAACGCAGTGGCTTGGTTCAAACGCCTGGTGGAACAGTATGCCGGAAACCGCCTGCTCGTCATCGCTTCCAACGACCCCGGCGACCTGGAACTGTGCCAGGAGCAAATCAACATCCTGGACTATAAATAAAACTGCTGTGTTGTGTTGTGGGGCGAATTTTTAATTCGCCTGATCTACGAGGCCTCTTAACTCGCTCGCGGGTCAGGTGAATTAAAAACTCGCCCCACAAAAACATCTGTATATGAGAAACTACATCATTTGGCCCGCCCTGCTGTTCAGTATAACAGCCCTCCGCTCCCAGCAGCTCGAACATTTCGACCTGTTGTTGTTTTCCCTGAATAAACAAAGCGACAGTACCTGGCAAACTACCGCTCCCCGTTTCCTCACCGGCTTCAATCCGCGTGGCTACAACAACCAACCACAATTTTTTTCGCCCTACGACCTCTGCCTCAGCGTACAAACCCCCGACGATACCACCCAGACGGAAATTTATTGCCTGAACCCGGCTCTTCGTACCACCACCCGCGTAACCGCCACCACCACGCCTGAATATTCACCCACCCTGATGCCGGGCGGTAAATACTTTTCAGCAGTTCGTGTGGAAGAAGATGGCACGCAAAGACTTTGGGCTTTTCCGCTGGATCGCGCAAGCAACGGACGCCCCGTTTTTCCCAATATTGCAGGCGTAGGATACCATTGTTGGCTGAGTGATACCTTGGCGGCCTTGTTTATGGTGGGTGAAAACAACAACGCGCATTACCTGGCGCTGGCCGGAACGGGACGTCAGCAGATGCAGCGCATCGCCTTCAACGTAGGGCGATGTCTTCAAAAAATGCCCGACGGACGGCTGGCTTTTATCCAAAAAGCCACGGAACAAACCTGGTTTATCAAAACCTACGACCTGAAAAACAAAACTTCCGATATCCTGGTAAAAACCCTGCCCGGCAGCGAAGATTTTGCCATTTTAGCCGACGGTACCTTACTGGCCGGCAGCGGCGGCAAATTATACCAATACAACCCGCGCCGGCAAACCGAATGGAAGGAAATCGCCGACCTGAAACGTTTTGGAGTGCGAAACATTACGCGCCTGGCGGTCAGTGCGGACGGGAAACTGGCAGTTGTTGTACAGTAAAAAAATCCGTGTAAATCCGCGTACAAAGTCCGTGTCATCCGTGTTCCCATCCTGCACGAGCGGCCCTCGTAGGAGGATGGGAACACGGATGACACGGACTTTGTACGCGGATTTACACTGATTTTTTATCGAACAATTTTCTCCATCGCCTTCCGCACCACATCTTCCTCCGCCAAATACGGCACCGTCACCTGCAAATCGGGATACGCCTCCATGGCGCGCCGGATGGTGGTGAGCGCATGCGGGTTGCGGGCCCATGCGCGGCGCGCGATACCGTTGTTTACATCCCAGAACAACATGGCGTGCAGGCGCCGGTCGGCCTCCGGGGAGCCGTCGAGCACCATACCGAAGCCGCCGTTGATCACCTCGCCCCAGCCCACGCCCCCGCCATTGTGCAGGCTCACCCAGGTAGCCCCCCGGAAACTGTCGCCAATGACGTTGTGTACCGCCATATCGGCCGTGTACCGCGAGCCGTCGTAAATGTTGGCTGTTTCCCGGAAGGGCGAGTCGGTGCCCGATACGTCGTGGTGATCGCGGCCCAGCACCACCGGGCCGGCCAGTTCGCCGCGGGCAATGGCGTCGTTGAACGCTTTGGAAATACGCATCCGGCCTGCCGCGTCGGCATACAGAATCCGGGAAAATGAGCCGACAACCGGAAGGTTATGCTGTGCCGACTTGATCCACAGCACGTTATCATTGATTTGCCCCCGGATATCTTCCGGCGCCTCGGGTAGCATTTCCTCCAGCACCTTGGCTGCGATGGCATCCGTTTTTTGCAAATCGGCTAGATCTCCGGAGCAACAAACCCAGCGGAACGGGCCGAAGCCATAGTCGAAGCACAGGGGGCCCATAATGTCTTCTACATAGGAAGAATACCGGTAGGGCGATTCCATCACGCTGATTTCGCCGGGTGCCAGGGGTTCGTAACCAGGCTTGAACACCTCGGCGCCCACGTCGCCGGCTTCTTTCAGAAAAGCGTTGCCGTAGTCCCAGAAATACATCCCGCGCTCCGCCATCACATTAACGGCGGCAGCATGGCGGCGCAGCGACTTCGCCACGGCTTCCATGAATTCCGGTTTGTTCGTCACCAGCAGTTGTTTGGCTTCTTCAAAAGTATAACCCACTGGGCAGTAGCCCATATCGTGGATATTGTGGCAGGAGGTTTGGTCGGAGCCGAGCTCGACGTGGATGTTGTCTTTGGCGAAGCGCTCCCACAGGTCTACGATATTGCCATGATAGATCAGCGCCACGGCTTCCCGGTTCCGGCGGCATTCCTCCATGCGGACGATCAGGTCGCCCAGGTCGGTAAAGACATTTTTTTGTTCGATATAACCGTCAATAATACGCTGCTGCACTGCGTCGCCGTCCACTTCGGCGATCACGCCCACGCAACCGGTGATCACGGCGGCGCCGGCTTGTGCTCCCGACATGCCGCCCAGTCCGCTGGTGACATACACCCGTCCGCGCAAATCCGTTTCGCCCAGGCCCATTTTTCGCCCGGCATTGAGCAGGGTAATGGTGGTGCCATGCACGATGCCCTGCGGACCGATGTACATAAACGAGCCGGCCGTCATCTGTCCGTACTGCGTGACGCCCAGGGCATTAAACCGGTTCCAATCTTCTTTTCTGGAATAATTGGGGATCATCATGCCGTTGGTCACCACCACACGCGGCGCTTCCGGGTGGCTGGGAAACAGCCCCAGCGGGTGGCCGGAATAGAGTACGAGGGTTTGGTGCTCCGTCATTTCCGACAGGTAGCGCATGGTGAGCAGGTACTGCGCCCAGTTCTGAAACACCGCCCCGTTGCCGCCGTAGGTGATGAGTTCATGCGGGTGTTTAGCCACTTTGGGATCGAGGTTGTTCTGAATCATCAGCATGATGGCGGCGGCCTGCTTGCATTTTGCCGGATAATCGGCAACAGGCCGGGCGTGCATGGCGTATTCGGGCCGGAAACGGTGCATGTAGATACGCCCGTAGCGCTCCAACTCACCGGCAAACTCTGCGGCCAGCGTTTCATGCCATTCCGTGGGGAAGTAGCGCAATGCATTGCGGACGGCTAATATCTTTTCCTCCTCCGACAAAACGCCTTCCACGACCCGGCGCGGGGCGTGGCTGACCGTGGGGTCGAGGGGCTTGGTAGCAGGGAGGGTGGCGGGAATGCCGGTGCGTATGTGGTGTTGGAAGGTGGGAAGGGCGGACATAATGTTATTTATCTGATTTTATTTTCCATCCAAACTTGAAATATCTCCCAAAAACACTTTTTGTCTATTTCTAACAATAAACCAATTGATTATCTCAAACCCCTTGGTATGCCAAAAGGTATTACATATTCATGTTTGGAAAAGATGATTATTTCGTATTTTATCACATTTTGGATAAAATGAAATTTTCAATAATATCAAGTCTGTAGTGATGATCTATTATTTTATTTCGAATCGTGACACAGGCGTCATGGTTAAAGATTTTGTCGCCTTTATGTGTTGATAAAATTATTTCACCATCTTTTTCAATTTCCTCACAATGGCCAAGTTCATTTCTTGTATCTATTATATCAGCTAAGTAATCTTCATAAAATTTAAAATCTGCGATCTTATGGGTTGTGTAAATTTTATTTAATATTCTAAGTTTTTTACTGTCGTCGAAAAATCGATTGTCTAACAATGTTTCAGTGTCCATTTGCTCAAATTTATCAGCCATTTTATTTGTGCTTTTTATATTTTCATGTATAATCTCATTAAAAATATAACTACGAATTTGACTTGCAGAGTTTGAATCAATTTTTGACAAATATGCCTTAATAATCTTCAACATGCGAAGGGCCATCTCACTTGTTTCAGAAATAACTAGGCCTCTCATCATGCTAATATCTTGAACTTTTTTAATTGTCGATTCAAAAACTTTTTCAAATTTTTGACCAAACATTCCTATTTCTCTTGGAGATTTATAGACTCCTTCAATAAAATGTTCATTTAAAACACTATTTATTGCCTGTTGGTCTTGACCGTAGAAAATAATATCAGTGAAAACATTGACATCATTACTTCTGATTAAGTCAATCAGTACATTGCCTCGATCGCCCAAGCCTAAATCAAAATCAGTTAAAATTAAATCAAACTTATTTAGAATACGAGAGTTATTCTCTAATTTTTGATAAAATTCTGAAGCAGAAAAACATCTCTCGTCGTGCATTATAAACCCATGTCCCTTAACAATATCAGCCACGTACTCAATAGTAGAGTCTAGCCATTCTGGATCATTTTCAATCCAAAGAGTATAATAGTTTAGTTTCATTTAGAAAAAATTATAGTAAATTCAATGCCTTTTTGAACTGCAAGATTAATTTCAATTTCTGAATTCATGTCTTTAAGAATATTGCCAATATGAAACATGCCAAGTCCTGATCCACGAGTTGTGGTGAATCCACGTTGGAAAATTTCTTTAGGATCACTTATCTTTTTATCTAACCCCATGCCATCATCTCTATATATCATCTTTAGGCGTTCTCCAAATTTTTCAAAATCGATAATAATTTTTTTCGCGTTTTTCTTCCTTGAATTCGAAACCAAATTGTCCAAAACTATCGTTAACTCAATAGGTTTAAACCTTCTAACAAAGGTAAAATCGGCATTGCTCACTTGAATGTTGATTTCACTACCAAGATGCTGGTTCAATATAGTGTATATATAGTTTCTATAAAATGAAATAATATCATCTTCTGTGTCAAGTGCCGCTGCCATGAAGTTAGTTTTTGTTGTAAAACCAACAACCGCAAGAATTTTTTCAGTAGCTAAGGAAATTTTAGTAATGTATATTTCTGCATCGTCTAAAGTAATTGATGGTTGTCGTGCTAATTTATTTTGAAAGTTAACTAAAGTAGTTTTTATAGTATTCGCATCAATACCTATTTGGTGGTTAAGGTTTAGAACATCCGCGATTTCTAAATTTGAGACGGATTCCAAAAATCTTACTTGGCTTTCCTTCTGTTTTCTGCGTTGTTCTTCCTGTGCAGCACGTTCTCTGGCTTCACGTGCATCTTCTTCTGCCTTTAGACGTTTGTATTCTTCATCTTGCGCTTTCCTTTCAGCAGATCGGCGTTTCTCTTCTTCTATCCTTGCTTTTTCTTCTGCTTCTTGCCTCTTAACTAGTTCTTCTTGTGCTTTTTTTTCTGCCTCTTCTCGCCTTTGCTCTTCTTCTTCTTTTTCCCTCAGCAATTGAAAATAGCGTTCTTTTGCTCCCAAAACTACACTCTCAAACTCTTCATTATGAGTCTTTTGTGCGATGTGCAATAGACGATCGAAATCTTCATCGGATTGATTTTCAAGATTCTCTTCGAAAATGTCTATTAGCTCTTGTCCAAATTCAAGTAGTTCAATTTTTTGAGAACCAGCAAGCCTGGAAATAAGGTTAATTATTTGTTTTTTGGATCTCACATCAAGTTCTTCATTATCCTCACCACTTCTGCTTTTTATTTTCCACAGTATCGGAGCAACATACCTTTCCATTTTTTTTAGAGTCTCGAAAAAAAAGAAATCCATTTCCTTTTTACCGTCAGTTTCCTTTAACCCACCATCCCTACTACTTTTTTCTTGGAATTCCTCTAAAGAATTGCCCCAAATTTCTATTCTCCCTACAATTTCGCGTGAGCCCAGAAATCGCGCTTGCCCTTGTATTTTTCTTCTATCTATTCCAAGTGGGTCAAAATTTACTTCGCCATACGGATAAACCCGAAATCCATTATTAAAGAGAAATACATGTCCAAAGTTAACAGAATGCACATCCATTAATAGCTTGAAATTATGTTTGGCAGATCGATTCAGATAAAATATCTTGATGCGGGCATTTTCCAAATGTCTTAATGAAGATATTTCTTTTATCTTATATACTAAGCTCCCCCTATCAAATAATGCCGTAATTATTTCATTATTCTTTATTTCTGATTCAATCTGTGTCGTTTTAATATCAAGCGTTTCAAATATAAAATTTTTTACTTTGCCATTTACCTGTTCTCTTTCGGAGAGATAATTCCCATTTTTATCTCGCCTTTCATCAGCCTCTTTTTCATTTTTACAAATAATTTCTATGTCGAATGAATAGTGGCTAATTCCAACCTCAATAGGATTAATCAGTTTTTCGAGACTTTTTTTTAGAGAAATCATCCGACTTCTATCCCATTCCGAACGCAATCCCGTAATCTCCAAAACCAATCCATGTTGAAAACCTGCATAAGGAGAATCGTGTAATTCGTTGTGATCAATTTCAATATCTTGAAAAAGTTGTTCAGGGTTTTTCTCAAACTTATCCCAATTAAAATCCAATTGATAAAAAACCCCATCAGTAGAGGTAATTTTTCGCGTAGTAAGAATAAGTCTATTCCCTAGTTTATCGGTAGAAAATCTACCGATACCTTTTGCACCTGCATAATATTTTTTAGTCCCTATTTTACCACGATAATCTTCGAATCCTTTTTTATCAAATTCATTATCTTCGATGCCTTCTTTTTTGGCAGAGTAAGCAAGAAACAACCATTTGTTAAGAATGTCTTCTTTGTCCATCCCTTTGCCATCATCCCAAATAATAATTTTATCTTCTTCAAAGATAATTTTAACAAATTTCGCATGTGCATCAAATGAATTTTTCACCAATTCAAAAACGGCGATATTATCATCAGCAATTAGGTCTTTGCCAACTATATTTTTTAATTGTGAGCTAACTCTAAACTTGAATTCTCTTGGTACTTCATTCATTTCCCCTAAAAGTTTTAGAGCAATTATTAACTATATTTAGTTCTAAATATATAATAACACTATATAATTTACAAAATTCGTTTTTAATATAATTTATTGTACATTATTATATATGAAATTACATATAAACAGATGTCGCACGATGATTATAGACTCTTAAAAAAATCCTGAAAACAAAAATCCTTATACCTTCTGTAACAGTTGTTTTAAAATGATCCCGCCTTGCTCTCCAAACAAAGGTGGAATAGCATTCCCCACTTGAGTGTAACGAGGTACATCCTTGATTCGATCTTTTCCTCCTGTGGTGTATTTACCCTTAAACTCAAACCAATCAGGAAAGCTTTGAATTCGAGCATACTCTCGAACAGTTAGTATTCTGGGTTCACAATAGTGAATAAAATCGTCAGGTAAAGTTGTTAGGGTCGGTGCTTGACCTTTACCCTCAAGAGGAATGACCGTATGTTTGAAAGTTTTAAAATTATCTTGTAGCGCTTTTTTACCTATGTTTTTATTCCGGCTATAAGCATTCAAAATTTCCTCAAAGCGTGCCGAAATTTTTGGAGAGTGGTTTGCAAAACTATGGCTATCTGGAATTAGAAGTTTGCGACCCTTGCGCATGGTTTTCTGATAGGCAGATTTTGCTTTCCCATATAGGCCCGTTTGAAAAATTTTCCGATCCGGCGTATTTACAGTGCCATGATTTGCAAGTAGGTCGGAAATTGCCTGTTCAAGAGTAATCTTGTTACTTTTTATGCCTTTAGATTCGAGAAATTGCAAACAGTTTTCTTCGAGAAGATTGAAAAAATCTTCGGCAATATGTTCCGTGTCCGCTACCACATCCTCTCTAATACCAACTAAGATAAACCGATTGCGCTTTTGTGGAATCCCATACTCGGAAAAGTCAACAATTTTCCCTTCGACATTGTAACCTAAACGCTCCAGTTCTTCGACAACATAACTGGCATAGGCAATGCCTTTTGTTTTGTTTTTTTCAAATTTCAGGGTAAAGCCCTTTACATTTTCAAAAAAAATAATTTTCGGGTTTACTAAAGAAACAAATTCGAGATACGACTTTATTAAACCATTTCGAACATCATTTTCAACCCTTTTGCCCGCGAAAGAAAATCCTTGACACGGCGGCCCTCCCACGATCATGTCAACTTTTCCTTGCAGGGATTTTAATTGTGGCCGGTAGGATTCAATAACCTGGTTAATTTCCCACGGTTGTACCGGAAGCCAATCTACCCAATCAAAATGGTTGAGTTTATCGACTAAATTGTATTTCAGCGTTTGAAAGGCATCCTTATTCTTTTCGATAGCAAAAAGACCTTTCCAACCTGAAAGGTGAAGGCCAAGCGAAAGACCTCCGCAACCGGCAAACAGATCGATGTAAGTTTGTTGTTTCAAGGTCGATATAAAATTTCTTGCAAATTTAATTCAAATTGTTGGAAAAGTAATTACACACTCCTCCGACCGGGCAATTTTCACATTTAGGGTTCCTTGCAGTGCAGATTAAAGCTGCAAAATCCAGGATAGCCCAGTTTATTTCCGGGACTTTAGGATGATATACGATTTCGTGTGCCAATTCTTGTAAAAAAGGGTCGTGGCGTATGTCGGCTTTTCTGCGGGACTCGAATTGTCGCTCCAAAAAACGAGCCATGTTGACGTCGAGTAAAGGCTTTGGTTTGCCTAATATGAAAATCTCAAATGCATTGGCAATGTATTGCCCCATCATCGGAAATTCTTCCACTACATCGCGAGAAGTTGGGAAAATACCTTGTCGCTTTTTCATTTCCTGAGCTAGTCTGAATAGCCTTTTCCCGCGTTGTTTGTGTAGCCCTAATGGCAATAAATCCATCTCCAGTTGCTCTTGAGAGGCATTGGCGAGTTCCAGCCATGAAGGGTATTTCTTAATAAAGGCTGGATAAAATTCAGCAACTCTTTCGGCTTTTGTGCGTTGGAGCAATACCTCGCTAATAATTTTATCGTAATGGCCTGCATTTTCTTCTCGCCAAGGAAAGTTACGTTGGTTTTGATTAAACCATTTTAATAGTTCGGTCTGTAGGTATGTAATTTTTAAACCAACTTCCACGATTTTTAAGGATTCAAAGTGATGCGTTGCAACAGTTCGTTTTTTTCAGCCGGATTGTTCATTTCAAAATTTTTACAAAAATAACCGTTTTGAACGAGTCAACCAATTCTACTGCGCCCACTCCCTTCCTCACCGCCGCCTGGCGTCGCCTCGTGCTCCTCAATTACCGTGTCGCCCCGGAGATGCTCCAACCCTACCTGCCGGCACATACCGAACTGGATACCTGGAACGACACCTGCTATGTCAGCGTAGTGGGTTTTATGTTTGAAAACACACGAGTCAGGGGGGTAAAAATCCCGTTTCACGTCTATTTTGAGGAAATCAACCTGCGCTTTTATGTCCGGCATCAGGATCGCAGTACGGGTGAGTGGAAACGCGGTGTGGTATTTGTCCGCGAAATCGTGCCCAAGCCCGCTATTGCCTGGGTGGCTAACACGCTTTACCGCGAGCAGTACCGGGCGCGCCGGATGTGGCATCGCTGGGAAGAACAATCGGAAAACCTTCAAGTGGAATATGCCTGGCGTGAAGCCGATCGCTGGCAAGCCTTCGGCGTACAAGCCGAAAACCGGCTGCAAGACCTGATTCCAGGCAGCGAAGCAGAATTCATCACCGAGCATTTTTGGGGATATGCCCGCTGGGATGCGCAACGTTCGATGGAGTACCAGGTGGAACACCCGCGCTGGCAATTATACCCGATCCGGTCCTGGCACTGCGATGTCGATTTCGGCCTGGCGTACGGGCCGGAATTTGCCGGGTTAAACGGCGCGGCGCCGGTATCTATTTTCTTGGCCGAAGGGTCGGATATTAAAGTGTTTAAAGGGCGGTTGATTGATCGTCATTGTTCGTCATTAGTCGTCATTGATCGTCATTAGTCGTCATTGTTCGTCATTAGTCGTCATTAGTCGTCATTGGTCATTGTTCGTCATTAGTCATTGCGAAGAAATAATTGGCAAAAATGACGCCCAATGACGATCAATGACGCCCAATGACTAATGACGATCAATGACGAACAATGACGCCCAATGACTAATGACGACTAATGGCGCCTAATCTCCGTGCCTGCATTTTTTTCGCAAACACTACCGCCAAGCGGTGGCAACGCCAGAACTGCCAGGATTCTCCACCTGCCAGCACCAGCAGACCGGCGCCCAGCAGCACATTATGCACCAGCAGGGATTTTTCATAATAATCGAGAAAGAAAGGCCGCACGATCAGGAGTTCTACCGCTACAGCGGCGGCGGCCAGGAAAGTAAGGGCCACCGCCGCCGCGCGGGTACGCATCAGTACGGTCGTATTTTGGCTGATCAGGCATTTGCGCAGCATATACAGCGCGGGCCGATCCAGGGGATATAGTTTCAGGAGCTCGCGCAGGATATGTTCGCTTTTGGGGTATTCCTGTAAATGAAACAATGCGGCAGCTTTTCTGAACAGGAGCCGGGCATAAATATCTTCACCGCCCCACCGCTCGATATTCTGCATGATGACGATTTCGAGCAGATGATCGCACATCACAACGTGTTGGGCATAGTTGCCTGTTTCGAAGAGTGCATGGGTATATGCCAGCGTGCAGTCGAAATATTCTTCTGCGTCTAGGGTCGCCATGGCTTCTTCAAAACGCTCGTAGTACCGCGCGATCCCGTGGTAATCAGCGGCATCAATTGCTTTGAAATTGCGGTACAATTTCAGGCGGTATGCAGGCAGGTAGTCCATGCTTCCAAACGGTGTTAGCGCGAAGTTACGGGCGAATTATTTGCCGCGCAAACGGATTCCCTAACGCAGCCGGAAGGCCACGGGCATCGCATCGTCGAAAGCGCCGGTCAGCACGGGCGTTTGTACATTGGTGGTGTATTCGCGCACTTTTGCATGCACATAAGTGTACAGTTCGCGAATGGTCACGATTTGGTCGCCATTGGCATTCGCCGCGCCTTTCAGACCACGCAACAGGTAGTAGGTAAAAACGCCGTGGCGCAAACCGTGGTCTTCGAGCGAGAGTTCTTCCGCTTTGGACGACATAAGCAGGGCCACGCCGCCGTAAGAATCCTCGAAAGCCTGGTAGTATTTTGCCATCGACACCGGCGCCGGACCTTTTGCAGCCAGGCCATAATTGAGGGTGCCGCTGTGGCAGGCATCGGCGATGCAAAGTTTGTGTTTGGCCTTACTTTGCATCAATACTTTTTTAATTTCGTCGTGCCGGAGTTTGTTGTTGAAGCCATCGAAATCGACCGGCAGGAAACAACCTTCCAACCCGTGGCCGCTAAAGTAGAACAGCACTACGTCGTTGGCATCAGCCTTGAGGAAATACTGGCGCATGGTGCGCAGGATGTTTTCCCGCGTAGCCGCTTCGTCTACCAATACCTCGATTTGTTCGTCGGGCAGGGCGCCGCCTTCCGGGCTCCTCAAAAAAGAATAGAACAGTAGCGCATCGTCGTCGGTAAATTTCAGCGATGGCATAGCCGTATACCGGCTTACGCCTACAATCACAGCATAAATTTTGACATCCTTACTGGCTTCTATCTTTACCGGATTGCTGGGGATGATTTCGTCGGAATCCAGCTCCCTGATGGGCGCGCCGTTCACCCATACGGCGCCATACACCCGGCCGTTGGCAAAATTCATCACGCCTTCGCCGTTGGGGGCGCCTTTGAGCCATTGGCCGTCGTAGCGGTCGCCACCGGCATAGTAGCAGGTACCCTTGCCGGCAGGTACGCCGTCTTTGAATTCGCCGACCCAACGCGAGCCGTCGGGATAGTTGTAGTAGCCGTTTCCGCTGCGACAATAAACGGAATTGCAGTCGCGCATGCTGCTTACATCGGGCTTATTCGACGATGCGGTAGTGGGTTTATTCGGCTTTTGGCCGGTTGTCTGGGCCACGGTGCCGGAACCTGTGCTGCCGCCGGTGTATTTGCCATTGGCCCAGGCGCCCTCAGTGACGCTTCCGTTGGTACGCACCAACTTGCCGCGACCGTTTTTCAGGTTCTTTTTCCAGGCCCCGGTGTAGTAAGCGCCGTCGGGGTAGTACATAGTGCCGTTGCCCTCAAATTTCCCGTAACTAAATTCGCCTTCATAGCGCTCTTTGGAGGCGAAGTAATATTTACCCTGGCCGTGGGGTTGGCCATTGGTCCATTTGCCTACGTATTTATCGCCGTTGGCAAACCGAAAAGTGCCCTGACCGTTGCGGCAGTTGCCATCGAGGCATTGGGCGTCGAGATTCGTATAGTTGGTGGCCAGCAGGATAGCCGGCAAAATGAAGCAAAAAAATAGACCCTTCATCGGTGTGAGTAGTTAGATAATGATCAACGAAAGCAGAGGTAAAAGAAGGGTGCAAATACTGTTAAGAATTGATTAAAGTTAACAAAAAGGGGGATTCCCGGAATCGCGTTGGATTAAACTGTCAAAGTTTGACAAAAAAGAGTGCCCGGGCGAAGGACGATTCCAAGAACATCTTTGATAACCTAATATTGTGCCAGTCACATTATATTCAAACCGAATTTGTAAATTTGCACGGTCAAATTTTCTACTAAAAATTTGATTGTCAACTCATTAAAAAAAATAATAAAATGATGTTAAAAAAAATCTGCTTTGCTCTTGCAACGGCTGTCGTGCTGGCCGCATGCGGCGCCGACCAAACTAACACTGCTAATGCGCAAACAGCAAACGACGGCAAACATTTCGGCGCCATGATTACGCCGGATAATGCGATCTCCTACGACGAATTAATGCCCAAAATGGGGGCCTCCGACTCGCTCGCCATCAAAATTACGGGTAAAGTAAAGGAAGTTTGCCAGAAAAAAGGATGCTGGATGACTCTCGTGTCCGATCAGCCCGGCCAGCCGGAAATGCGCGTTACCTTTAAAGACTACGCTTTTTTTATGCCGAAAGACCTCTCCGGCAAACATGTCGTCATCGATGGATTCGCTTTTGTGGAGGTGACTTCAGTGGATGATCTGCGCCACTATGCAGAAGATGGCGGCAAATCGAAAGAAGAAATCGCCGCCATTACCGAGCCGAAACGCGAGGTGGCTTTCGAAGCGGCAGGCGTAGTCATTTTGGATTAAAAATTCGGCTTGCCGAACGGTACGTGTAAGCCCACCCACGGTACCGGATAAACGCCGTCGTCCGGAATAATGGCGGTCAGCATGGCCAAATCGACGGCCACGCGCCGGCCCATAAACCGGACCCCCGTACCCAACAATCCAAAACCGTCAAATTCAGAATTGACGAGGTAACTTTCTCCGACCAGGGCGAATCGCGGGCTTAACCGGACCATGCCGTTGACGGAAAATAAAGGCCTCTCGGTCCAGTTTCCATCGGAGATGCCGAAGCCGAAACCTACGCTCACATTGGCATCCCGGGAGCCGAAGGTGACCTGGCTATACACGGCCCCGAATCGGGAATTATCGAATTCATAATCGCTGTATGCACGACCGAATAAACCGCCTATCGCGAGGTTTATTCGGTCTTTTTTTATTGGAATGGAAAACTTTGGCGTGATCCACATAGGCAAAGGGCCGTCGAAAATCAGCAGGGGGGCAAAACCGGCGCCCAGTGAAAAATGATCGGAAAGGCCATAGCTGATTTGGTTGAAAACGACCCAACCATTATCGTACGAGCCTTCCCCTTTGCGCAACCCGTACCCACTGGTGCCGGCGAAATACCGGCTGCCGAAGGGGTTGTCGAACCAGGCCCGGCCGTTGACGACTTTTTGGCGGTCCAACAGGCGGATATTCCTGATCGCATTGCGTTTGATGGTCAGTTCTCCAAAGGTTTCCGTGCTCAGGATGATGAATTCTGCATTTTCCAACACAATGGCGCCGTAGAATACATTGCCATCTTTGGTTTGCACCGTGTGTAGGGAGGTGGAATCCAGGGCAAAAACGTCCTGGGCAATAGTGCGGACGGAGAGGAGCAGGGACAAAAACACCCCGAGGGTCAGGGTAAACAGGTTTAGGCGCATAGGCTATAATTAGTTGTGGAACAGTTCCTTCGGAATAGACGCCGAAGGAACTCTTCCGGTTGGTTTTTGTGCAAAAGATTATTCCACGATAATCTCGTCCATAAACAACCAGGCTCCATTGCCCGCGCCGGTAGCGCCGTTGGGAATCATACCAAATGTTTGGCCGACCAGTTTTAAATACCGTCCGGTAGCGCCGGGCGTGTCGAATACCACTGTTTCAATACCGCTTCCAGCCATACCTTCCGAATCGAATGTTTTTTTACCCAAAGAAGTAAAATTAACGCCGTCATCCGAAACCAGCACCTCGATGCTGCGCGGCGGGTACACCCAGGATGCTTTGTTGTTCAGAAAGTGTGTGGTTACCCGGCTGAATGTGGTTGCGGCGCCAAAATCGATTACCGGGTCTATATCATGATTGACCAGCCCGACCCAGTTGGTCCAGCTTTTGGCCGCTCCGGTCACGCCGTTGGTGAGGGCAAGCCGTTCGCCGCCGGTATACTGATCCGGCTGTTTGGTCATCGTATATGTTTTTCCGGCGGCTTTATGCACGTAATAGGTAATGGTCAGTGTTTTACCAACCACTTTGCCATCCAGTACGGGAATGGCTTTTATGGTGCTCGTTTTCTGGAGGTGAATGGGCGAATAATAGCCGGCCGAGGTTAATTTGGGTTCGTTGCCATCGAGGGTGTATTTTATTTGAATACTTCGGTCGACGCAGGAAAGTAATGCAAAACCCCCGTTGTAGTTGGAGCGGATGTCGTAAAAACTTTTGGCATAATTCACGCCCAGCGCGTCCATTCGGCCAAAATGCACCTTGAGCCGGCGGGCAAAATCGAGATAATTCTTTTTGTTCTTCGGCGTCCACAACACTTCCGACAAGGCGCAGGCCCGGGGATAAACCATGTAATCGACATATTCGGGGGTGGTAATGTATTCCGTCCAGACGTTTCCCTGACCACCGAGAATGTGCCTGGCTTCTTCTTCCGTCAGTTCAGCAGGCACAGGCTCGTAGCCGTACACTTTATCCAGCGTAAGCAAGCCGCCGATGGCAAGCGGTTCGTTGGACGGATCGGTTTGGTAATAATCGAAATAACAAAACGAGCTGGGTGTCATGATGGCATCATGCCCGGCTTTGGCGGCGGCAATACCGCCCTCAATGCCGCGCCAGCTCATCACGGTAGCCGTCGGCGCCAGACCGCCTTCCAGGATTTCGTCCCAACCGATGAGTTTTTTGCCGTGTTTGGCCAACATTTTTTCAGCGCGGCGGATAAAATAGCTCTGTAATTCGTGCTCGTCTTTGAGGTTTTCGCCTTTCATACGTGCCTGACACTTCGGGCAAACTTTCCAGCGGTCTTTGGGGCATTCGTCGCCACCGATATGTACGTATTGGCCGGGGAACAGCGGGCATACTTCTGCCAGCACATCGTCCAAAAACTGGAATGTTTTTTCATTGCCGGCGCAAAACACCTCGGGGAAAACGCCCCAGGTGGTGGCGGTTTCGTAGGGGCCGCCGGTACAACCCAGTTCAGGATATGCCGCGAGGGCTGCCTGTGCATGGCCGGGCATTTCGATTTCCGGCACAATGGTTACAAAACGTTTCCGGGCATACTCCACCACTTCTTTTATTTCTGCCTGGGTGTAGTAACCGCAGTATGGTTTGCCGTCGTACCGGGCAGGCTTGTCGCCGGCATGGCCCACCACCGTTTCCTTGCGGCAGGCAGCCACGGTTTGCAGTTTCGGATATTTTTTAATTTCAATACGCCAGCCCTGGTCTTCGGTGAGGTGCCAGTGGAACCGGTTGTATTTGTGGAGAGCCAATAAGTCGATATAGCGTTTGATGAACGACACCGGGAAAAAATTCCGGCCCACGTCGAGGTGCAAGCCCCTGTAGGCGAAACGCGGGTAGTCGGTCATGCTGCAACAGGGAATTTTCCACGCCACGCCGCTCACCGGCGTCGGACTGCTGAACTGGGGCGGAAACATTTGCCGAAGGCTTTGTACGGCGTAAAAAGCGCCTGCCGCGGTACGCGCCTTTACCAAAATAGTGCCGGGTGATACTTCTATTCTGTATCCTTCGTCCTGCCCGATGGTTTCGTCCGGCTGGAAATAAATCCCGTTCGTAGCCAGGTTTTGAAGTGCGCCTTTAAACGGCTGCGCCGTTAGTTGGTAGCCGGTAGCGGTTTGGGCTATAGCCATGAAGTACTGAACGGCCGTTTCCCAGTCCTTTTTTCCCTCCGGGAAATAAATCCGTGTATCAGATTTTAGTTCAAATTGCCCATCGCGTGCAAAGGCAGAAGCCGGCTGCGGGATGATGGTTATGGAAGAGGTCACCTGGCTGGCAGCGAGTAAAGGCAACGTGCAAAACAATACGTTCAGCAGAAAATTTTTGCAAAACATTGGCATGAATTTTAACTCAAAATGAAATGCACCGGTCAAACCGGTTGATGGTATTTCCAAAGCTGCAAAGGTAGAAGTGTTTTAAAGTCAAAATGTAAAAGTCAAAATGTAAAAGTCAAAATGTAAAAGCCTCCCACGATGTCACATACTTTTACATTTTATATTTTGACTTTTACATTTTGACTTTATCCGCTTCAATACCCCGGATTCTGCACCAAATTTTTATTTGCCTCCATTTCCCGGGCTGGAATAGGATACAGCAGTTTGTCGTCGTCGTACGGTAGTCCGTCCACCGCGCCTTTCAGTCGCTTGACGTCGTGGATTCGGTGGCCTTCATGGGCCAGTTCGAGCCGGCGTTCAAGCAGGATATCGTCGAGTGTAACCCCGTTTTTCGGGCTTAATCCGGCGCGGGTGTGGATGGCATTATAGTCGTCGTCCACGCTGGCGCCGATGGATGTGCCGAGGCGGGCATTACATTCGGCCCGGATCAGGTACATTTCAGCCAAGCGGATAACGGGTTGGTTTTTGTACTGGTCGCGCCACTTGCCGGTATACATCACACCGCTATTGGCTTCGAAGTACAAGGCCAGGCGTTCGTCGGAAGGATCGTACAGGTCGAGGTGTTTTTGCTCAATTTCGATGTCGCCGTCACGGCCGCCGAATGCCGGCACGGAATAAAATATTGTCATGGTCGCTTCGACAAAGTCCTGGTTGGAGATTTGTACGGCATAAATATCCTCCGGCGAGTTATCCTCATTATTCCACAGGTTGGCATAGTTGGGCACTAAGGAGAATAATCCCGATCCGATGACCTCGTTGGCCTGGTCGCGGGCATCCGCAAACCGGCCCATTTGCAGGTATACACGGGCCAGCAGGGCGGCAGCGGTGTGTTTGCCGGCCTGGGTGCCGTTGTCCTCCGGCAATAAGCCCTTTGCCCGGGTCAGGTCGGTTACTATTTGTGTATAACATTCTTCCACGGAATTACGCGGCACCTGGCTCGATTCGTCGATACCGCGAGTAGGGCGCAGCACGATTGGCACACCTGCCTGGGTATTACCCCCGCCGGCTTCATAGGATTGGCCGTAAAAGCGCACCAACTGGAAATAAGCCATGGAACGGATAAAAAGGGCTTCGCCTTCTACCTGGTCCTGATCGTCGGCATTAACGACGGCAAGCGCGTCTAATACATTGTTGCAGATGTTGATGGTGTTGTATGCATCCAGCCACATATTTTCCGCGTCGGCGTTTCCGGCGATCATGGCATGGCTGAATACGTCGCCAGGCCCCTCAAAAGTGCCGACCCAACGGATTTCGCCATCTGCGCCGGCCAATTCGGCGTCGCGCATGGTATTGCCACCAAACAAGCCGTCCAGGGCAAGCGCATCGTACGCGCCAAGCAACACGGATTTAACATTGGCATCGGTCGCCAGGGCCAGGTCTTCCTTGATGCTCTGGGCGGGGTCGAAGTCGAGTTTTTTATCGCAGGCAACCAGGCTAATCGCCAAAAGCCCCGACAAGATATATTTATACAATTTCATTGTTTTTTCTATTTAAATTTTTATAGAAACGAATCTTCCAAATCGGAAAAATTCATCATTCATTAAAACCCTGCCCGCAAACCAAATACGATATTCTTCGGCTGCGGCGCCGAGTAGAAATCTACACCGTAAATAATGTTGCTGGCTAAGTAGTCGGCAGTTACCTCGGGATCCCAGCCGTCGTACTTGGTGAAGGTGAGCAGGTTGGTGCCGGTGACGTAGAGCCGGATATCGCGGATGCCGGCTTTGCCAAACCAGCGTGCAGGCAGGTCGTAAGCCAGCGTCACATTTTTCAGGCGCAGGTAGCTGCCTTCCGAGAGATACCGGCTGCTGCGGGTTTGGTCGCCGTTGGAGTAGCCGAGGCGGGCTTCCGGCACGTCAGTGACGTCGCCCGGGTTTTGCCAGCGGTCGAGTTGGTCGCGGGTTTGGTTGTCGAACCAGCAGGCGTTGCACGACATAAAGAGGCCGCCGCCATTGTGGATTTGGTTGCCGGTTTGGCCCTGAAAACGCACGTTGAGCGTGAGGCCGCCGTACGACAACGTATTGTCGAGTCCGTAAATCAGGTCGGGCATCGGCGAACCGAGCACTACGAAATTGGCATCTGAATAATTATTGGTCGTCGCCGTCGGATCAATAATATTTCCGTTGTCGTCCATAGCGTTGACATACCAGAGGGCATCACCGTTTTGCGGATCGACACCGGCGTAATCGGCGCCGTAAAATACACCGATCGGCTCGCCTACTTTCACCACGTTCATGTTACTGCCGTCGTCGATGAGCGTTTGGCCGCCGACGAGGGAAAGCACCTCGTTTTTGTTTAAGGCCAGGTTCAGCGAGGTAGTCCAGGAGAAATTCCCGGTGAGGTTATTAGAGTTGAGCACCAGTTCCACGCCGCTGTTGCGCAGTTCGCCAATATTCTGGAATTGTGTGGGGAAGCCGGAAGTGCCTGGAACCTGTGCATTGAGCAGCAGATCGGAGGTGTTTTTAATATAATAGTCCAGCTCGCCCGACAGGCGGTTGTCGAAAAGCCCGAAATCGATACCGAAATCCAGTTCCGTACTTTTTTCCCAGGTGAGCGCGGGGTTGGGGATTTGCTCCGGATTGAGCGAGCTCGTTCCGTTGTAATTGCCGGCTTCATAGAGGCCCTGCGACTTGAAATTTTCGATGTCGGCGTTTCCACTGACACCCCAGGAAGCGCGCAACTTCAGGAAGCTGAGCAGGTTATTTTCTTTCAAAAAATCTTCTTCCGTGAGCACCCATCCGGCCGAAGCAGCGGGGAAGAAAGCGTAGCGATTGTCTGCGCCAAAGCGGGAGGAACCGTCCATACGGGCGCTGATGTTGAGCAAATATTTTCGGTCGAAGTTGTAACGAACCCGGCCGAAATAGGATAAAAAGCTGTAGTTGGTAATGGTGGAGGTGCCGGCCGTGATGGAGGCGGCGCTTTGCAGTGTTTTAAACTCGTCACTGGGAAATTGTTCCCCCTCCACATAGGTGCGGGTGCTTTCGCTGGTGAAAATTTCCGAGCCCACATCTACACCCAGGGCGTGGCGGTCAAAATCCTGGTCCCAATGCAACACTGCATTGGCGTTGTAGTCGGTGGCGCCGGCAAAAGCGGAATACCCGTAGCCCCGGCTGGCATTACCGTTGTCGGTACGATCGCCAAAATAGGCATCGTCGCGTACGTTGTAGAGGTTGGCAGCCCCTTCCACACGCAGACCGAGGTTTTCAGTTATTTTGTAGTCGCCGAAGACATTAGCTAAGGTACGCAGGGTATGCACTTTGCGTTGACCGTCTTCCACATCGATCAGGCCGTTGTAATAAGTGGTTACGGGCCGGTCGTACAACACGCCGTCTTCGTCGCGTTTGGGTGTGATCGGAGATAAGGCGATCAACTGCAGCGGGGTGGAGAAGGCATTGTCGTTCGACACTTGGCGGGTGAAGGTACGCGCCAGGCTCAGCCCGACGCCTACTTTGAGCCGCGAGGTAGCGTCGAAATCAAGATTCAGACGTCCGCCGTTTTTTTCCAAACCATTGCTGACCAGCATGCCTTCATTGAGGCCGATGTTGCCGCTGGCAAAATACCGGACTTTATCGCTGCCGCCGCTGAATGACAAGCTGGCGTTGCGGAGCCGGCCGGTGCGGAGCGCTTCGTCCTGCCAATCGGTTTGATCGATACGTTCTTCCCAGTTGGTGTGGCCGTCGTAGCGATCGAACCGGCCTTTTACGAATTCCGTCCAGGAACTGGGATCGTCGTAAGGCACGCCTTCCAGGTCGTCGGAGTTATTGGCGGCCTCGGTGAACAGTTCGATGTATTCGGCGGCGTTCAGGAATTCGCGGCGCCCGGTAGGCTGCGAAAACCCGGCTTGCAGATCGAGTTCTACCCGTGTTTTGCCGCTTTTACCCGATTTGGTCGTAATCAGCACCACGCCATTGGAGCCGCGTGCGCCATAAATGGCCTTTGCGGAGGCATCTTTCAGCACTTCAATCGACTCGATGTCGTTGAAATTGAGGTCAGCTATGGGATTCATGGAGCCGCCCGAGGTGTTGCGCGCATCTTTGGAGAGTGGGATGCCATCCACTACGAACAACGGTTCTGTACCGGCATTGATGGATCCTACGCCGCGTACCCGCACGCGCATGGCGCCGCCAACCTTGCCATTGACACTTTCGACAAACACCCCGGCAGCCTGACCTTGCAAGGCCTGTTCGACGGAAACGACCGGCATCGCTTTGAGGTTTTCACCACCCACTTTGGCGATGTTCCCGGTCAGGGTCGATTTGATTTGTTTGCCGTAGCCGATGACCACCACCTCGTCAATGAGTTCGTCGTTTTGCTGCAGGATCACGTCCACCGAGGAACGGTTGCCGACGGGGATTTCCTGACCGCGGAATCCGGTGTACTTCACCACGATAACGTCGGCGTCATTGTTAACGCGGATGGTATAGCGACCGTCCACGTCGGTTGTGGTACCAATATTGGAACCTTTAACGACTACAGTGGCGCCGATAAGCGGTTCGCCACTGGCGAGCTCCGTTACCCGTCCGTTGATGGTGCGCTGGGCCAAAGCGCCAGCCGCCGCAAACAGGATAAGGAGCAATGTGAGTAATTGCTGCTTCATACAAAAGTTTGAAATGGTTAAAAAATGTGCGATTAAATTGGAAATGGCAGCCAACAGATTCAATCAGTCCGATTTGTTGAAAGCATGCGGCCGTTTGTAAAGAATTGGCGAATTTATATTCGCTGGACAAATTTACGCAAATATAGTATTTGGCAGTTCTGATAATTTTCACCCTAATACTACTTTGCCTCGTTAGGCCTGTTCCTTCCCTTTGGCGCTACTGACACGCCGTGTTATTCCGTATTGATCGCCGCCAAAGGCGGCCTGTTAGCCTCGGGATGCCAGCTAACCGGGATTAAATTTACCTCCAGATTTCGGTACACTCGAAATTTATCCGGTGTTCGCGCTGGAATTTCGACCATACGGAAATCCGCGGAAAATTACCCTCCAGCGATCTGTCATGTCGACTGAAAGAAGGTCAACTCCGCAACCGCTGCGCCGACAGCGCCCCATGCAGCGAGGCCGAACATACGCTGAACAACCGCATCGAAGTGAAGGTAAAAAAGGTGGGCAATACGATCAAGACACCGTAAATGGGTTCGTGGGTTAGTTGATTACTTGTAAAATATGAGACCGGACTGCGTTACCGTCGCTTAAAGTCAATATGTAAACGCCGGCAGGTAAACCCTCCAGGTTAAGGTGTTGCCGATTTGGTCCGGCGGGAGCATCCCAGTGATTCAGCCGGACCGGTATGCCAAACATATTGAACAGGGTGCCGGTTATTTCGGCAGGTTTTGATAGTTGCCATTCAACCCAGGTTTCCTGCTGAACAGCCGGATTGGGATAAATTTTGACCGTTTGCAGGGCAGTTTGTTCATTGCTCGCCAGCGTTCCACAGACTTCCGTTTCGCAGCCGAGCAGGGCTGTTCCACAAAATTCGATGCTGAAACTATCCATGCTGGACGTGAAATTGTTGATGGCAAGCGCGTATATTTCACCTGTTTGCGTCTCCAGCGGCGCCAAAAAATTGTCCGCACCGACAGGGCAACCTGCCGGTCCATTGATATCCGTCTGCCCTGGCAACAAACCGGTCGGGCCCATACATGGGCTGGAAGGCACAAAATCGCCGGCAGCCATGCAACGCACCACCGTTTTATCGGCACAGTTGCCTGTGCTCAGCCGGAATACGACAAAATCAAGGTCATCCGTGGTATTGTCCGGCCGGATAATAAACCAAAGTGAACCACCTTGTGAAACCGTGAACCGTATCCATGAAATGTTGAATTCGAAAGGGCCCGGAGGTCCCCCAGTGGAATAGCAGGTCACACTATCCAGTTCGGACGGGTCAACGCCCTCGCCATTACTATACAAGTGCAGGGGCTGTTTATTGCAAATTTCGAGGGCGGTAGCGCAGTCGGCATGTTCTTGTGCGAACAGCGAACCGGTCATTAAGGAGGCGGAAAACAGGAGAAGTAGACGGGTCATATTTTTTAGGCTCTAAAATAGTTCATTTTCTTTTGCTTACTACATCTTCCCTACATCCACATCCTTCAAAAAGGAGATCAGGCCGGCCATATAGGTTTGCTGGTCATCCCACATGCACATGTGCCCGCCGTTTGGGCAGAGCAGGAAGCGCCCTTTTTGCACGGCGGTGGAAATCCATTTCATGTGCTCGGGGTCCATGGTATCGTGAGTGGCGCCGATGCTGAGTGTGGGCACTTTGATGGTGGGGAGTTGGGCTTTCACATCCCAGCCGGCCAGCCGGCCGGCGATACCGAACTCGCTGGGGCCTTGCATGGTCACGTACAAGCTTTGGTTTATGTTGTCGAGGGAACGACTCATTGAAAGCGGCCATTGGTCCAATGGAATCCGGCAGATATGTTTGTTGTAGAAATTAGGCAGGAGCAACTCCATGTATTTCGGGTTTCCAAAGTCTTTTTTCGCTTCTATCATCCGAATCGTGTCGAGCACTTTGGGGTCCATTTGTTTGGCCAGCACCTCGTCGGCGTATTTACCGTATTCCGGGCAGCTGGCCATCATATTGGAAATAATCAGGCCTTTCAGGTTGTCCTGGTATTTCAGGGCGTACTGCATAGCCAGGATGCCGCCCCAGGAATGGCCGAGCAGGTAAAAATTATCTTTGCTCAGGCCCAGAGCCTGTCGTACCTGTTCCACTTCTTCCACATACCGCGGCAAGTCCCAAAAAGCCGAGTCATTAGGGTTGTCGGAATATCCCGTCCCCAATTGGTCGTAATAAATAAATTCGATGCCTTCGGCGGGCAGGAAACTCTCCATACACTCCCAGTAATCGTGCGTACAACCAGGGCCGCCTTGCAGGAGGAGGAGTTTAATCTTCGGGTTGTTGCCGAAACGTTTGGTCCATACGTTGAAGGCGCCTTTGGGGGTTTTTATCGGAATCACTTTTACGCCGCCGTTTTGGATACCCGCGACAGTGGAAGCGAAATAACTTTTCAGGGTTAGGGCAGTGTCTGATTCAGGCGTTTGTGTGGAAGTACAGGCAAAAGAAAGCGCCAGCAGGAGGATGGCGAACAGGAAAAGATTATCTTTCATATTGATATTTGAATTAATAATAGTCAAACATAGATCGTTTTTCCCAAACCCGCATAGATATACTTCCTGCCATACAAATCACTTGATGTTTTGAATGCCAGATGCGTCGTACAATGCACCGGCGTAACCCGGCATCATACAGGCTCGCAAATTTCAAACTGGATATTTTCCTTTGCGCAAATCAATTGCGCCACATTCCGACCCGATATCATAGCCGCCGGCAGGCCGCCACCTACGGCTACCCAATGCCCGCACATATAAAAGTTATCCAGACCCGGGAGGGTGGAGGGCAGTTGAGTAAATCCCGTTTCCGGGGTCAATAACCAGCCTTCAAAACTGCCTTTCCAGTTATTGGTAAAACCGATGATCGTGGCAGGAGTGGTGACGTCGGTCATTTCTACCAGATCGCGAACATTGCCGAATTTATCCTCCAAAATATCGATCAGGGTTTGCGCGATGCGTTGTTTTTCAGCAGCATAGCGAACGAGATCATTTTTTTGCAGATTTACCCAATATTCCCAGTTCCGGGTTTCGATCATACTGGTGATCAATGTTTTGCCGTAAGGCGCTAAAGTAGGGTCGAAATTGTGCACGCGGATATAGAGGTCGTTTAAAACGGTCTGCGGGTCAATTTCAAATGGCGATGACAGATGGAACAGATAACTGTGCGGCGTGGCGTGGAAGCTGCGCCCGACACCCAGGGCGACAAAAACCAGGGAAGGAAAGGTTTCATTGCGGTTGTAGAATTCCTCAAACTTAGGACTTATAAATTTGCCGTCCAGCATGTCATACAAGGTGGAGTGGCCGTCGGCTGCCGAAATGACAATATCGCCCCTGAGAATAGCGCCGTCTGCCAGGCGAATACCAGTTGCACAGCCGGCTTCCACTTCAATTTTTTCCACCCGGGTGCCGTAATGAAATACGCCGCCCAGATGCTCGTACCGGTCGGCGATGCGCCGGGCAAAGTGCATGGAACCGCCGACGGGATAGCCTGCTGCTTTTTTGTGCATCCAGGCGAAGGTCATCATGCAAAAAAGAATAGGGATTTCCGGCTCGAAAAGATTGGCAACGGCTTTTCGGAGCAGCGGATTTTTAAACCCCTTCGAATAATCAATCGTACTGATACGACTGTATTTGCCCAGTACGCCGAGGTAGGGTAACATTTTCCACATCAACCTCATTTTGCGCCAAAGGTTAGCCAATTCGAAAGGCTGGTCGTTGGGTAGGTTCAGGTCGCAAAGTTTTCGGCAGGCCCGTACGAATTCGCTTATCTTTTTCTCATCTTCCGGCGCTTTTTCCAACAATTCGGCTTCCAGACGGTCGAGATTGGTGTAGAGATGCAACAGATTTCCCGCTGCGTCTTCCACCGCCGCGTACTCTTCATGATCAACAATCTCGATTTGCGACATGTTGATCAGTTCGCTCCATCGATCGTAGAAGCTGTCGGAACTGCCGGAACCCACCAGCCAGTGAATGCACCAGTCCACCGTATAATCGCCGCGCTTCCAAGAAGTGCAGACGCCGCCCGGCACCTGGTTGAGTTCAAAAATTTCGGTATCAAAACCGTTCATTTGGAGGTATGTGCCGGCACTCAGACCTGCCATTCCGCCGCCGATAATGAGGATCTTTTTATGCATCGCCAACGTGTTTTAACAGCCAATTTCGATATTTGCAACTATTAAATACCTTGACAGACGATAGCAAAGGGAGTGATATTCGTCAATTACCGGGGCATCGCTTATTTAAATTACGGAAAAACGCAGATTTGCCATTTGTCATTGATCGTCATTTGTCATTGTTGTACATTTACGATTGGTGCAACATTGAACTTCGGATTGTTTTTTCACTCGCCCGATATTGCACAATTCGTAAATCGTAAATCGTAAATCAAAAGTTGGATCAAAAAATAAAAATTCTGCTTGCCGACGACCACCAACTCGTCCGAAAAGGTTTCCGCGCGTTGCTGGAAGAGCTCGACTATGTGGAAGTGGTGGGCGAGGCGGCCAATGGCCAGGAAGTCATTGGTTTGTTGCGTCGGGGGGTAAAAGCGGACGTTGCCCTGCTCGACTACGAAATGCCGGTACTGAACGGACTGGAAACCCTGGACCAAATTAAACGGGATTTTTTCGGCGTCAAGGTCATCCTGCTTACCATGCTCAACCAGCGCGAATTGATCCAGGGCGCCGTGGAAAAAGGCGTCAACGGTTTTTTGTTTAAAAATGCCTCCCTCGACGAATTGAGTGAAGCCATCCGCCGGGTAAGCAAAGGCGAAAACTACTTTTCCAGTGAAGTAACCCTCACGCTGCTAAAAACAGCGCAAAACCCCGATCACACACTGCTCCGGCAACTCACCGAACGCGAAATCGAGGTCTTGCGCCTGGTCGCTCAAGGATTTTCCAGCACCGAGATAGGCGCTCAACTTTTTATCAGCCCCCGCACTGTTGATACCCACCGCAACAACCTGATCCAAAAACTTGGCGTGAACGGGATTGCGGGGTTGGTGCAATTTGCGATAAAAAATAAGTTGGTATAAATATTCCAAATTCCATCTTTTACCATTTTGGAATACATTACTACTTCAGAGCAATTTGTAAACCACAAAGTTCACATAGTACACATTAGCATGATACGCTGGTGTGTACTATGTGAACTTTGTGGTTTACAAATTGCTCTGAAGTGGTAACGTAGCGGCCAATGACGTAATGACCCGATGACGTAATGACGTTAATCTCTACCTCCTCGGCAGCCACCAACCCAGCCAAACGCCCACCAGGCCCCATTGCGCCGCGACATCAATAAGGTATCCGATAGAATTGCTTTCAAACCAGACGCTGTTCAAATACGGGATCGTCAGGTAGCCGATGCCACCTACGGCCAGGCTGGCGAGAACGGAGGTTTTCATGTCCAGGTTTGCAAATTTCAACAGCAACCAAGTCAGCAGAAATGCGGCGACCAAATCGACCGCAAAGCCTCGGAACATATTCATGCCCATGCTGGTGTTCATCGCTTTATGGTAACTAACGATAGCCCAGGGTTTCCCTGCACTTTTTTCCATGTAGGCCTGCTCTTCTGCGCTTGAACTCCCGGGCGGGAGGTTCGGAAGGAAATAGCTGCCTTCTTCCAGGTTCTGCGTCAGGTTTTCCAATATCTTATCCTGGTTGGCCGTGTACGCCATTTCACTTCCATGGATATTGAGCATAGACCAGGAAAGAAATTGCCAAACAAAAAGGATGATTCCACCGACGAGGCTTGCGATCAGTTGTTTTTTCATGACAGTTGAATTTTGTTTTGATAAATATTGATGCCGGGCATAAAAACAGTATGACCTGCGGCAATGCGAAGGTAATGCACTTGTTTATTTTGACACAAAAAATTTTAAATAATTTTTTTATTTTAAAATACGCAGATCTGCGTAGCCCATTTACGCATTCCAGCTGATGTGAAACGTCCAAGCAGGCCCCCACCTTTGTCCTATCAATTCAAACTCATTTTTTCAACTTTCAACTTTTATTCAATGAAAACTTCAGTGTTCAGCACCCTGCTCTTTTGCGCCTTCGCGCTGTTCCAACAAACCATTCACGCCCAAACGGCAGCCGACGAGCAGGCGGTTCGCGGTTGGGTCGACAATGTCATGCAATCCTGGTTTGCCGGAGATGTTGATAAGGTGGCCGGCGCCTACGCACAAAATGCTTTATCGATCGACTGGATGGGGAGGCAACTCATCGGCCGGAATGCAATCCGCGAGGATATAGCGAATGTTTTTGCCCAGGAAAAACCCGACCCGGCAAACTTCAAAATGACCGTACAAGAAGTGCGTTTTCTCGCTCCGGCTGTTGCTGTGGTCGTTTCCGAATTGAACGGCAAGTCCGTAATGGATGGCAATACCATCGAGTGGAAAGCCTACTCCACGATGGTTGTTTCCCGCAAATCCGGCGCCTGGCAGGTCGAATTTGAGCAAAACACCCCCGTGATGCCACCTCCGGAAAAGTAATCAGGTCTAACATTTGAAAACATCCCTGTTATGAAAAAAGTATTCAAAATCATCGGCTACATCCTGCTCGGTTTTATTGTCCTGCTCCTTTGCGTGGCCGCTTACATCCAGTTGGCGCCCATGCCTACCTACGAGGTGAAAGCGCCCGACCTGAAAATCACCCCTGATAGCGTCCGCCTCGCCGAAGGCCGCCGCATTGCGATGTCCATGTGCGTTCACTGCCATCGCGGCCCCGATGGAAAATTGAGCGGCGATATTTGGAACGACGATGACGTGATTGGTAAACTGTACTCGGCCAACCTGACCCAACACCCCGACGCCGGCATCGGCCGTTACACTGACGGCGAATTGGCAAACACCTTACGCACCGGCATCAAACGCGATGGCCACTTTGCCGGACCCTTTATGATGTTCAGAAACCTGTCGGATGAAGATTTGCACGCAGTTATCGCCTTTCTGCGCTCCGATGCCCCGGAAGTGCAACCTTCGGAACGCCGGCAACCGCCCTCCGAACCGACGTTTTTGGCCAAAATGTGGTATAAATTATTGGTTAAACCCATGCCCTACCCGGAGAAAGCCATTGTAGCGCCGCCCCCTTCCGACAAGTTGGCTTATGGCCGTTACCTGGCTACCGGCAAGTGGGAGTGCTTCAACTGCCATTCCGCCAGTTTTGAAACCAATAACATAGAAGAACCTGAAAAATCGAAAGGTTACTTCGGCGGCGGTAATCCCTTGAAAGACCCACACGGCAACAGCGCGCTATCAGCCAATATTACGCCTGATCGCGAAACCGGAATCGGCGCCTGGACGGAAGCGCAATTCGCGGAAGCGGTGCGCTTCGGAAAACGGCCCGACGGGAAAGGGCTCAGCCCGCTGATGCCCCCCATGACAATGCTGACTGATGCGGAAATATCCGCAATCTGGGCATATCTGCAAACTGTGCCTCCGATCAATAATACGGTTGCGCGGACCCTTGAAGCCGCCGGGCAGTAAAAATTTGGGGGTTGAATATGACGCACTTTCACCCGCTGAATTTTTAATTCATTTGAAATGTAACTGCTTCGCATAGAGGGCCGCGCCCCGAAAACACTTGCAACGTTTTAGTAACAAAGTACGTCCAAGAGTATATGCATAGTACAAGTTTTTAATTTTATAAAACAACACCATTCTTATGCCTTACACTTATCCGCACACCATTGAAAACGGCCATGGCGAAAAAATCATCTTTCTCCGTTTGGTATCTGCCCCGGATGGCGACTGGCTGGAAATCGAAAACCACGTGACGCCGAATGTGGGTCCACCCATGCACGTACATCACAAGCAGGCCGAAAGCCTGACCGTTGTACAAGGCCGTATAGCCAGCCAGGTGTTGGGAGAGGAACCAAAATTCAACGGCCCCGGGGAAACTGCTGAATTTGAAGCCGGTGTACCGCACAAATTCTGGAATGCCGGCACCGACACGTTGATTTGCAGGGGCTGGATAAAACCGGCGCATAACGTCGAATATTTCCTGACCGAAATTTACAAATCAACCGTCGCCAACGGCGGGCGCCCAGGCGCCTTCGATTCCGCCTGGTTGATGCAGCGCTACCGTTCCGAATTCGATATGTTTGATATTCCCGTATTTGTAAAAAGGGTGATTTTTCCCCTGGCCTTGTTTTGGGGAAAACTGGCCGGGCAGCATAAAAAATTCAAAGACGCTCCGCCGCCAGTGCGTTAAAATGTGTTAAAGTAATAAAATTACGTGCCGATCCGAAATTTTAATTGATTTGTCGAATGTTCGCTACATTTGGGAAGTAAACGGTTCTTTTCCGCGTTTAATGAAGCAATCTGGTATCCTCTACCGGGTTGCTTCATTAAACATTTTGGACTTTTCAAACAAAACAAAACCTTATGGCACGGCTAACCACCTTTTCCCGAATACTAATTACCCTGCTCATCGTAGGCGGCATTGGCGCCGCACTGTACTATTTCGGCCCCGGCATCAAAATCGGTGAATCCAAACAACTTGAAAGCATCAGCGTCTCCGACAAAGACGTGAACAACGTCACCACCAGTGCCGAATTGCCACTACCCTCGGCACAAGTCTCCTCTAAAGTAGCAAACAAACCACTGACCCGCATCGGCGCTTATGCCTGGAATGCACAGTCCGGGATCATCGCCGCTAACGGCGGACCACGCACCACCGCCGGCTCACTCATGGAACAAAACGGCGTCAATCTCGAAATCATCCGGCAGGACTGGCTTTCCGAACTGCGCAACCTACAGGTGAAATTCGTGGAAGAACTCGACAACGGAAACCCGAACCCCAAAAACGGCGTATTCGCCGTGATGATTATGGGCGACGGAGCGCCCTACTATATCAGCTCCACCCAACAGGCCCTGAACGACAAATACGGCGCCGGCAAATACAACCTTCAGGTCGTCGGCTGCGTAGGCCTGAGCTACGGCGAGGACAAACTGATCGGCCCACCCAAATGGAAACTGGAACCCTCCACCATGAAAGGCGCCCTGATATCAACCGTTTTAGGCGACGGCGACTGGGTGACGGCCGTCAACTACGCGTTCGCCAACGGCCTGAAAGTAAACCCCGACCCGGCCACTTATGATGCCGAGGCCGTCAACTTCTACCCCTCGGCCAACGACGACTACATTGAGTCGGCCAAAGAACTCATCAAATCGCAAAAAGAAGGCTGGACCATTCCACTCAAAGAAGTGGCCGGCGGTAAACTGACCGGCAAAACCATCAACAAAAAAATAGACGGCTGCGCCACCTGGACACCAGGCGACAAGATGGTTTTTGATGCGCTATCCGGTTATACGGATATTGTATCTACCCGCGAATTCAACAACCAGATGGCTACTACCATTATCGCAGTGAAGGAATGGGCAGAGGCCAATTCCACAACGGTGAGCAACATCCTGAAATCGGCCTACCAGTCGTCCAACCAGATGAAACAATACGACTCCTGGCGCCGGAAAGCGGCCGAATGTGTGGCTACCACTTATGCCATGGAGGATGCGGACTACTGGTATAACATGTTTCAGGGACAAAAGGGCGAAAAGAACGGCATCACCTACAACATGGGCGGCTCGCGGGTATTCACCCTGGCCGACGCCAACCAATACTACGGGCTGAGCGACGGCGTAAACCGCTACAAGGCGGTGTATGATCAGGTTTCTTTTTACCTGAAAGAACTCAATCCGGCAGGATTCAGCCAAAATGTAAAAAGGATAATTCCCTACGAAGAAGCCGTTAATCTCTCCTTTATAAAAGCGATTTCCGGTATTGAATCCGGCACTGCCTACACGACCGACTATTCCAAACCCGCCACCAAAGTGCTCGCCTCCGGCGAATGGCAGATCAACTTCAACACCGGCCGGGCCACCATCCGCCCGGAAGCAGGGGATGTGCTCAACCAGATTTACAACCTCGTGGTGCAAGCGGAAGACGCCAAACTGGAACTCACCGGCCATACGGACAACGTCGGTAACCGGGACGACAACTACAACCTGTCTACGGCCCGCGCCGAGGCGGTAAAAACTTACCTGATGCAAAAAGGTATTCCCGGCAACCGTTTTCAAAAAGTAGACGGTAAAGGGCAGGACGAACCCGTGGCCGATAACGGCACTGCCGCCGGGAAAGCCAGAAACCGGCGGGTGGTCGTTGTGCTAAAGAAATAAAAGCATGGAAACGATTCAAAAATGGTTTCGACCGTTTGAAGTATTAAAACTGGAGCAGCGGCTGTCCATTTTGACTATCTGGATTGCCGGGGTAATCGGTTACTGGTTCATGACCACTTCCGGTGAAAAACGGCTTTTCCCGCCCCCGGGAAAAGTTATGGAGGGCATGCGCGACTTGTTTAACGAGGGCCTGATGGTACACATCGGCAGTTCGTTGGGTCTGTGCCTGCAAGCCACCCTGATCGCGATCGTTTTTTCCCTGGTGGTGGCTTATCTCTCGCCGGTACCCTTTCTCCGGCCGGTGGCGGTGGCCATGAGCCGCCTGCGGTACCTCCCGCTGACCGGTATCACCTTTTACCTGGCCGTAATGGTCAGCGATGCCCGTACCATGCAGGTGTGGGTGCTGGTCATTTTTATGAGCTTGTATTTTATCACTTCCCTGCTAGGCGTGCTCAAGGATATTCCGCAGGAAGAAATCGACCATGCGCGTTCGCTGAAATGCAGCCGCTGGGAGGTACTGTGGGAAGTGGTCATCAAAGGACGGATGGACTATGTGCTGGACGTGCTTCGCCAGAACCTGGCTATTATATGGATGATGCTCGTGACTGTGGAATCCATCCTTGTCGCCGCAGGCGGTTTAGGCGTCCTGATCAAAAACAGTGACCGGTTTATGAATCACGGCCGTATCGTGGCGCTTCAGCTGGTTATCCTGTTGGTGGGCTTAGGTATCGACCTATTCATTAATGCACTGCGGAAGGTATTGTTCCGGTATTCTAAAATTTAGTTAAATCTCTGGTGTTTTAGTGCCTCCGTGTTTAAGTGTTTTAGTACAAAACACGGGGCACTAAAACACCAAAACACCAAAACACCAAAACACCAAAACACTAAAACACCTAAACACCAAAACACTAAAACACCAAAACACCAAAACACTAAAACACCAAAACACCTAAACACTAAAACACCTAAACACTAAAACACCTAAACACTAATAGACTGTGTCAACCTACGAATCGAAAGACGTAATTCTCCGGGTGGAAAATCTGAGCGTGATTTATGACGGTAAAACGATCATAAAAGACATCAATTTTGAGGAAAAAGACACACGGCGTGGCGGAAAAGTGCAAGGCCAGACCATTGCTTTTCTGGGCCGCTCGGGGCGAGGCAAATCCACTTTGTTTCGATCTCTCACCGGCCTGGAAACGCCGGCGACCGGCAAAGTGCTCATCCCCGATATCGCTAAGTACAACACCGATTCAAGTGTTATCCATTTAAAAGAAGTACATGAAGGCGATGTCGGGTTTGTTGATCAAAAATACACGCTCTTTCGGCATAAAACTGTTTATCAATCGCTTCACTTTGCCATGCGACACGCCAAAACCGGGGCAAAAGAGAATAAAGACATCATCGAACGGCATCTGAAGGACTGGGGATTAACTAAAGTAAGAGATCAATATCCCAACGAACTCTCCGGCGGCCAGCGGCAGCGAACCGCTATCCTGGAACAACTTCTCAACTCTGGTATTTTTATCGTGCTCGACGAACCGTTCAGCGGCTTGGACGTGGGGAATATCCTGAACGTGAAAGAGGCTTTTCAATTAGTGAATAACAGTCACGAACTTAATACGTTGATCTTTTCCACCCACGACATCGAACTGGCCGTAGAACTGGCTGACTCGATTTATATCGTAGGCCACCCCAAGTTGGAAAATGGTGAATTGGCCACTTATGCCACCCTGTTGAAACAATACGATCTCAAAGGTTTGGACTTGGCCTGGAAAGGAGACCTGACTCCGGAACACTTGACGCTTATAAAAGAGATCAAACAGGTAATGCTGGATTCGTAAATCTTTGGGGTTCAATTAAATCCCAAAGATTGCCATACAAATCTTCAAAAACGGCTACCGTCCCCCAAGGCTCCGTAGCCGGCGCGCGGACGAAGGAAACGCCATTTTCCAGCATCTTGTGGTAATCACGCCAAAAGTCATCCGTATACAGGAATAAAAAAACTCGGCCGCCGGTCTGGTTCCCGACACTGCTTTGCTGCCGGTCGTTGGCCGCCTTTGCCAACAGCAATTTGCATCCGTCCGGCCCCTGCGGGGCTACCACCACCCAGCGTTTGGTATCGCTCAGCACCGTGTCTTCCACGAGTGTGAACCCCAGTTTTTCCGTGTAAAAACGGATGGCCTCGTCGTAGTCGTCCACGACCAAGGCGATTTGTGCTATTTTTTGATTCATTGTTGTTTAAGCAATTTGTCGCACGCCGCGTCGAGCATGCCAAAAACTTCTTCAAATCCGTTGTCGTCGTAATACGGATCCGGCACACTCCGGTCCTGGCCGGGGTAAATAAAATCCAGGATGAGTTGCACCTTGGCGCGGTGTTCATCGTGTTGTGCCTGCCGGAGCACATCGCGCTGGTTTTGTGTATCCATGACCAATATTTGATCAAACCGGTCAAAATCAGCCGCCTGAAATTGCCGGGCGCGCTGATCGGTAATATCGACCCCGTATTTCCGCGCGACAGCGATGGAGCGCCGGTCGGGCAATTCACCGGCATGCCAGGAGCCGGTACCGGCGCTATCCACCGTCCAGTCGAGTCCGTTTTGGCGGACTTTGTGTTTTAATATACCCTCGGCTAAGGGGCTGCGGCAAATATTGCCGAGGCAAACCATCAGGATACGCATCAGAATATCACGCTGTATTTCAACATAAAAGCGCCGGTGAGTTGGGCCGCCGGGGCCTGGCGGTCTGCCGGAATATTGAGATTGGCATCGCCGGGGTCTCCATAAATACCGTTTTCGTTGGAGTCGAGGCTCATTTTTACGTCGTGGTCGTAGAAAAGTTCACCCAGCAGATCGAGAGACAGTCCTTTGAAAATTTGGATACTGAAGTTGTTCGTAAACAACACGTCCACGTTTTGTGGCTTTTCCAGGTAATTGGAGAACAACCGCAGCGCAGATTTGACGGCCAGGCGGTCTTTGAAATATTTGTTTTCATAGCGCCCCACCAGTTCCGAACCAAGACCGAGAAAATAATTTTTATAACTGGTAATCACGCCGTTGGCATCGCGGGTTACATCGTTGCCGTGTATGTCGAGAAATGCCAGCGAATCGTCGGCTACGAAAATGTAACGCACCGCAACCGGCGAGTATTGAAAGGTCAGGTGGCTGTTGGGTTTGTAGGTAATGCCCGGCGAAAACTGTACCAGCGCCGGCGACAAAAATTTGGACACCACGATATCGGGGTTTCCATCCAGCGTCACCGGTTTGAGGTAATTGCTCTTGTAGGTTTTTAAAAATTGCGATTGCGCCAGCAAGTCGGCCGAAGCAAACCACTTCTCTCCGATAATTTTGTAGCCGTAGGTCGATTGCAGGCGCAACAAATCGAGATTCTTTTGGAATCCGGCCGGTTGGCTCAGGGAAGTGCGACCCTGTTTTTGCAGACCTAACTGAAGCGATAACTGGTTATTCCAGAAAGACATATCGGCTTTCCGGTTAGCGGTCACCGTACCGAGGCCACCGAGGCCGAAGCGACCGGTGCCGCCGCCTACACGGGGATTTACGATGCCCAAACCACTCAGATCGAGCCCGAAGGCGCTGCTGATCGTCCACATACTGTCCGCTTTAGGCGCGGCCGCATCCTGAGCGGCGATTGTATTCAGGTAAAAAAACGAGGCAAGTACTACGATTAATAAACGCATACGATAGAAAAAGAAATGATGAATGATGAATTATAAATGATGGCTCAAACCACTGGCGGCAGCAAATTTTCATCCTGCGCCTCCGGGTAAAATACTTCCACTTTCCCGCTCATCATTTTACTCAGGGGGATAATAATAGCCCGCTCTGGCGTTTGCAGGATCATGGAGGTGGAATCGATCATCACGACTTTGCCGCGGGCTCCGTCTATACACACGTCGTCGCCGATACGTACTTTATTGCGGTTGTAATGGCCGGCCACGTAATTGGCCACCAGGTCGCGCGCGGCAAACCCATAGCCGATGGCAAAGGCAAGAGCCAGAGCGCCGATGATAACGGTCAGGTTGGCGGCGATAAAACCGGTACTGATCTTCGCTTGCGACAGCGCACTCACCGCGATGGTGATAAAAAGAAAATAGAACACCGCCGTAGCGATCATTTTAGCCGACGGAATACCCATGCTCTGGCAGGCAGTCAGCACGATATTGCGCACAATATCTGCGAGGAACAACCCCAGCAAGAACAATACAAAAGCGGAAAAAAGCGCGGGCAGGTAATTGATCAGATCGCGCACCATCTCGGTGATGGCGGGAATGCCCAACATGTCTGTGGCAAAAATGACAAAACCGAGCATGAGCACGTAGTACACCATCTGCGCGACAACTGCGGATATCTGGATACGCATGCCGGAGCGCTGCACAATGTCGATTTCGTTGAGCCGGTCGGCCAGGCGGTCCACCTGCAGGCTGGCAAGAACCCGCCGGATCAAACGCCGTACTCCGGAAGCAATCATCCAACCGAGCAGGAGGATGAGCAGGGCAAATAAAATTTTTGGCGCGGCCTCCGAAAAACGCTTCAATAACTCGGTAAATACGCCGTCTTTTAGTTGGTCAAAAAATCCCATGGGCAAAAAGGAGGAAGATTGTTCATAAGCGTTAACAGGGTTGTCAATGCGTCATAGACTGGTCGAGGGGCACTATAAGATTAAACACTAACGTCCGGCGTTTGGATCGTTGATACGGCCGGGCGGCGTACGCCAGTCGGGCCATTCATCCGGTGATGGACGGCGGCCGGAAATCGGGCCGTTATCCGGACTGTCGGGGGCGCCGCCGATAATGCGGGCGACGGTTTGGAGGGCATCGGGCATAAACAGCTCCACTACCCGTCCAAAAACGGCCAGATTGGTAGCCTGGCTGGATACCCGGCTCTCCAACTCCGGAGGCAATCCGGCTTCCCACATCGCCTCCAGGGCTTTAAAACTATTGTTACTTTCTCGCATACGGATTATGTTTTTAAAAATCGGTTACGTGAACAGATGTATCAGGATTCGATCGGATCGGAAGCATACAGGTTTTCATAAATCGCCTGTGCTTTCATTTTCGCCCGCATGATCTGCATCTTGATGGCACTTTCGGTCTTTTGAAAAAAATCGGCAATATCTTTGATAGACATATCGTCCATGTATTTCATCAGCAAAATAATCCGGTCGCCCTCATGCATCTGCGCCAGCACTTTTTCCAGGCGCTCGTGTTTCATCTCCAGCAATACGCTGTCCGGAACTTCCGCCTCCGGCTTATCGCCGATGCGTTCAATATCGTCCGACAACACCAGTGATATCTTCTTTTTCTTGCGGATTATATCAATACAAAAATTATACGTGATGGAGTATAACCAGGTTGAAAAAGACGACTGTTCACTAAAGCGGGAAAGGTTGAGAAATACCTTAATAAAAATATCCTGAACGGCATCGCGCGCCAGGGCTTCGTCGCTTAGCATTGAAATACATTTGGCAAATACCTTACCCGCATACCGTCGGTACAAAGTAGTGAAGTACTCCGGATTCTGCTCCCGCAGGTAACGCGCAATCAGCTCGTTATCAGAAGGCTTTAGAACCGGGGCGGCAGCGGTTCCGGAGTGCGACGTTGTCTTAACCTCGGCCAAGATTTAGGGCAGGTGGTTTAAAAGATGAAGCATGATGCGTATAAATCGCCTGCAAAGAGACGAAAAAGCCGTGACACGCAGCCACCTGCGCGGGTACTTTCTTTTAAACCGTTAATGAGACGTTAAACTTTTTTCTGCGTCACATGGCCCGCGACATTAACGGGCCACATACCCTTACTTTGCACGAAATTTAACACTTGACATGAAAAATTGCCTTATCGCCGCCTTTTTTATCCTGTTTGCCGGCCCGGTTTTTTCCCAAAATATCTTTTACAGCCAGGTAAAAACCCAGGTAGATACCGTCTTCCCGTTCAATATCCCGATGCTCGACATCGATAGCACCAAAGAATCCAATTCGAAAGAAGTGTTGGCCATCCCCAAAAAGGAGCAAGAAAAAAGCCCGACCGTCATCGCCTTCTGGCTGACGACCTGCAGGCCCTGTCACGTCGAATTATCCATCTATACGGCTAATTATGAAGAATGGAAAAAGCAGGCGAACTTCAATATGTACGCCGTTTCCATCGATTTTCCGCATAATTTTCGAAAAATTGCGGAAATCGTTCGGAACAAACATTTTCCTTTCCCCGTGTACTGGGATCGCGACCGCCTATTCCGCTCTGTAATGCCCGGCGAACTGAACGGGTTGCCCCAGGTGTTTATCTTCGATAAAAACGGTCAACTCGCCTACCGGCACAAAGGCTTCCGGCCAGGCGATGAATTGGAATTGTTTGCCAAGATTAAGGAGTTGCAGTAAGCACCTGCTAAGCTGACTATAATTGACCGCTTCTAATTTCGACACCCTTGCTGCCGGATACGACCGGCTTTTCACCGGCACCCCGGTTGGGCGCTTGCAGCGGGCCCTGATTCACACGTATTTAAAAGATAAACTGTCGCCCGGAGCAGCCGTACTGGAACTCAACTGCGGCACCGGCGAGGATGCCGTATGGTTAGCCAAACACGGCGCTCAAGTGTTGGCCACCGACATCTCGCCGGAAATGGTGGCTGCCGCTGCCCAAAAAGCCCGCGCGGCCGGCCTGAGCGGGCAAATTGAAACCCGAATCCTCGATATCAGGTCTTTGCCGGTACAAGTTCCGGCGTTCCGTTACGACCTTATTTTGTCAAATTTTGGCGGTCTGAATTGTCTTTCGCCCGATGAAATACGATCTTTTAGCGCTGCACTGCCCCAACTGCTCCAAGCAGACGGGCTGTTCATTGCCGTCGTGATGGGCAGGTTTTGCTGGTGGGAAACGTTCTATTTTTTGTGGAAACGCCGGCTAAGCGCTGCTTTCCGGCGGTTTAATGGCGGCCCGGTCAGTGCCCGCCTGGATGAACTCAGCACCCTACCGGTCTGGTATTATTCTCCGGCCGAATTCCGGCGTTTATTTCCACTGCTGGATGTAAAAACGATCCAACCTGTCGGTTTCTGGCTGCCTCCCTCCTACCTCGACTCCTGGTTTGCCCGTCATCCCCGTTTGTTACAGGTGCTGGATTTTTTGGAACAAAAATGCCGCGGGCGTTTGTGGGCCTGGGGCGCAGATCATTTTTTGATCACGTTTCATTTGTAATATATTTCTTACAGGTCACTTATGCCGGGGTTGAAGCCGAAAATTTGGCGGCGTAAGGCATACCGTGACAGTAGTACTAAGCCGGGTAGTCCACAAAATTGCGCGGCGTTTCGTATAGCCGCACCTGCAAATCATAGGTTTCCGGCAAATGTTGCCGCAGAATATTCCAAATGACGACACAAATATTTTCTGCCGTCGGGTTCAGATTGCGGAATTCTACGGTGTCCAGATTCAGGTTCTTGTGGTCGAAGCGGTGTTCAATTTTATCCCGGATCAGGTCGGCGAGCCAACCGATATCTACCACCATACCCGTTTCGGTGTCGATTTCGCCGATCACTTTTACTTCCAGTTCGTAGTTGTGCCCGTGCCAGTTCGGGTTGTTGCACAAGCCGAACACTGCCTGGTTTTTTCATCGCTCCAGGCGGGATTGTGCAGGCGGTGTGCGGCGTTGAAATGGGCTTTGCGAATAACGGCGACTTTCAAGTTTTGAGTTTTGAGTTTTGAGTTTTGAGTTTTGAGTTATCTGGCAAAACAGTAATTTGTCAATTGAGTTTAAACCAAACGTTCCATCACTTCCATACAGGCCCGCGCATTGTGATACGGGCATTTCCAAAAGCCGGCTTTATCCTCCCCGGGCATCACGTGGTGTTTGGCATCGACTCCCCAAAACCACTCTCCGTTGGCGCGGTCGAGCAGGTGCCGCTGGGTGAAACGCCAGCAGCCGATGGATTTTTCCAAAAAATGTTCCTCTCCGCCGATCTGCCAGGCATTGAGAAAACCGATCATGGCCTCGGCCTGTACCCACCAGTGTTTTTCGAAAATATGGTTTTCATACCAAAGCCCCCCGTCGGTTTCATCGAGGCCGCGGGCGGCGGCGGTGGCCATGATGACGGCGTTGTCGCGGCACTTTTGGATGAGCGCGCTATCGCCCAGCACTTCGGCGGCTTCGAGCAGGAGCCAACCCGCTTCAATATCGTGGCCGTAGGAAATGACGTCGGACTGGGGCGCCCAGCCGGTGTCGAAAAACAGGCACAGATGCCCGGAAAGCGGGTTGACGATATAGTCCAGAAATACCTGAATCAGGTGCCGGAGTTGTTGCGCCAGCCGGGGTTCCTGCCACACCCGGTACAGGTTGGCGTACGCTTCCAGGATGTGCAGGTGGGTGTTCATGGTTTTGGGGTCGTTGCGGTCGCGGGCCGACAGGCGCAGGTCGCTCAATGCCGAGCCGTCGCGGGCAAAAGCTTCCAGGTAGCCGCCCCGGACGCTGTCGAAACTGTATCTTTCGATCCACTGAAACAGGTCGATGGCCGCTTCGAGGGACTTTTTAGGGCCGCCGGCACGGTAGTATTCGGCGAAACCGTAGAGGGCGAAGGCTAATCCGTAGATTTGTTTGCGGGTGTTCAGCGGGCTGCCGTCGGGGGAGACCGACCAGAAAACGCCGCCGCGTTCGGGGTCGATGAAATGTTTTTGAAGGTAGTCGAAACTATGGTCGGCCAACGAAAGCCAGTCGTCGTTCACCTGGGTGCGGGCGGCGGCGGCAAAGGTCCACAGGATGCGGCTGTTGAGCACCACGCCCCGGGGTGCATCGGGGTCAATCTTGTTGAGGTTGTCGATACGGCCGTGAAAGCCGCCATGCACGGGGTCCACGGCGTGTTTGGCCCACCAGTCGAGGATATGGCCGAGCTCCTGCCGGAGGTCGTGGCGGTAGGCGGCGAGGCGGGATGGGTTCATAGATTGTTTGAGCGGAAACGAAAATTACGGAATGTAAATCCAAAAATATTGGATATTTTCGGAATGGAGTTTATTTTATTCGGAATGTGAACAGACTACAAGAACCGGTTTAGCGGTGTCTTTGGGATTGGGATTCAATGTCGGTGGGTACATACGTTGAGGCGTTCACGCCGGAACAGCGACAGTTATTGGACAAATTCCCGACAGTTTTACAAACTTCCAGCGGGAAATACGGCCTCTGTTTGATCAAATAACCTATTTTTGGACGTTCATTCCACCTTGATATAATCCCACGCATGTCCAAACGACTTATACTCCTGCCTGTAGCGCTGCTTAGCGCTGTTTTTGCCTGTTTAAATGCCCAAACTTTCAACATTTCCTACCAAAACCCCGACCAGCTGACCGTCTGTTCGGCCGATACCCTGCGTATTACGGTGCGCAACAACACGGCCGCACCCCTGGACACGGTATTTCTCGACCTGGAGTTACCCGCCGGCCTGGAATACCAAACCGGCGCCACCACCGGCGCTTCTGAGGTGGATACCGCTGACCCGGGGAAACCGGTACTGTTGCTGTCCGCACTGCCGCCCGGCGCCACCGCCAACGTGCAACTGCTGCTGTACGCCAACTGCGATTTGATAGACGCCATCAACTCGGCGCAGTTGTTCACGCTACTGTTGCGCGCCCGTTCGGGCAATTTTTCCGAACAAATCACGACCACCGCTTTTCAGATACAAACGAGCCTGCTGGTCATTACCCAAATAGAAAACGACTCCGTGGCCGGGGAAAAAGACGATATGTTTATTCGTCGGATACATGTGCAAAATACCCGTCTGGGCCCGGTGAAACACTTGTTTCTGCGGGATACCACGATAACGCTTTATACCGTACAAACGCCGGGCGCCGCTACGGAGCAGCTCGTCAATGGAAAATATGCGGCCTACTTCGACGGCTCGTTTTTTACCTCTTTCGGCGACGGCGATGAACTGCTCGAATTTGGAGAAACGGTTGTGATCGAGGAAAAAATCACGATTACCGCCTGCCCGGAGAACCAGGTAACAGAGCGTACTCATCTTATCGTGGACTGGAGTTGTGCAGAAACGGCGCCACCCTGCCAGGGAGACAGTACGTATGCGGATGTGGTCGTGTGGCCCTGGACACGGGGGCCGAAAATAGCGTTTACCGCTACGTACCCGTTGGGTTGGGACCACTGCGCGCAAATACCCTCTACCGGTATACTCCAGTTTAACAATATTGGCCAGACGGCCTCCGGAGAGCATTTTATTACCCTGACGACTTTCCCCCTGAGCGAAAAATCCGGTATCGATGCCAGTTCTCTCCGCCTGGTGGATCACGGTGTGGTTACTCCCATCATACCCGCCAGTGTGGATACGATAACCTTGACCGACTGCGGAGTGACTTACGCCAAATTGGTCACCTTTTATATTCCGGGTATTCAGGCGCTGGATTCTTTAAAAATACTGTTCGATGTTTTTTACTGTTCCGATCCCTGCGAACCCGAGGTGCCGCAATTCCAGGTATTTTATTTTTCAAGTCAGGAATGTGCAGCCGGCGGCGGTACCGGATTCATTGTGCAGCGTCAGGTCGACAACCTGCTCGCCGACGTGTATTACAACATCGGTGAATGCCTGCAGGACGGCCAAACCTATGATTTTCGCTACATCCTGCAATGCGAGCGCCTGCTGGCCGATTCGGGTTATTTATGGCTGAATCTCGATTTGCCGCAGGGCCTCCGCTGGTCGACGGACTGCGCGTCCCCGCAATTGGGCGGCAAAACACCCGTCGTTTTTACGATCGATTCGGCTTTTACGACGCATCCGGTGCAGCGCGTACAAATGGCGTTCGAGTTGCCGCTGAACGCCGATTCTTTGAGTATGCCGTTTTGCCTGCGCAGCAGCTGTGCCGGCGACGCCGTTTTTGTGCCGCAAACGGGCATCGACGGACCCGATTCGACGGGCTATTTTATCGCCTA
Source organism: Bacteroidota bacterium (assembly GCA_963169325.1). GTDB lineage: Bacteria > Bacteroidota > Bacteroidia > Chitinophagales > Saprospiraceae > M3007. Next base: position 13,639 of record CAUJEY010000151.1, on the reverse strand, counting down.
CCAAACACCACCCGGCGACCAGTGCGGCGCCTGTGGTTTTCCGGTGCATACCGAAGCAAAACTTTCCCGGTTTCTCGACAGCAACATCGACTGCGCCTGGCCCAGATGTAACGATTTTCGCCTGCGCACCGAATGCGACCGGCCGGATTGCGGCGGCATACCGGTGAACCCGCCGGATTCCTGCCCCTCCCTGCGCGAGCATTATTCAGCCCTTCGGGCAAACTTCGGCCTCACGGACAACGACGATAACCGGATGGCCGACGGCGCCGGCACAATGGACCTGTCCAAAATCCGGCGCGACCGCCTGATTGCGGGGGACACTTTACAAGCCGTGTTATCCACCAAAATCCTGTGCGGCGACAGTATTCAGCAGTTCTTTTACCAACTCTTTACCGAAACCGTCCGCAGCGACTACGGTTATGCCAACACGCTCGACACCTTTGAAATAGGCCCTAAACTGGCCAATAATGCCCGGCAGCACCTGGCCAACCGGGATTCTTTTCAGGTCATTCAGGCGACCTTTACCGTGTGGGATTCCAGTGCCAATTCCGTATACACTTGCGCTGTGGCGCCCGGTGCGGGCGGTACGGATAAACATTTCGGCATCATTGCGCCAACCAATGTAAAACCGCCGCAGCCCATCGACGAGTTAGCGACGATGAGTTACGCGTTCAGCCCCAACCTGGCCGCATTTGGCGACGCCGGTTGCCTGCCCCCCGGTTTATTGCTGGAAAGCGGCGATTCGGTGGCCCTGACCGTAAACTACAAACTGGCATTCAATTTCGTACCGTTCTCCGCGCAACACCGCCCACCACTGATCAATTTTGAAATGGGCTTTTTGGCTAACCGGCCCGAAGCCGTGTACAATTACCGCCAGTTCGATACGCTCATGTTTCAGTATTCCGGCGTTTGGGATTCGCTGGCACATGCGCAATACAGCATAAAAGCCTGCGAACCATCCGTTGAGTTGATTCCGTTTAATTACAACGTCCGGCTGGCCCGGGAAAATATGTTCCCCTACGAGGTGCGGCCGCTCAACAATATCAGCAATTATACCCTCTCCATTCCGCCCGGCGCAACGCTGCTTTCTTCCGAACTGGCGTTTTTAAACCTGCAGGAAAATACGGCGGTGTTGAAAAATTTCCCGCTGCCGTACACCATTTATAACGATACGCTCGACGTCGATTTCAGCCCGGCTTATGCCGTCCCGCCCGATGAAGGTTATTTTTTGAGAACACATACCGTTTTTGCCCCCAATTGCACCTTCACTCAGGCCGGCAGATCGGTGCAGGAAGTGGTGCTGGATTGGAACGGCTGCATTCAAATGCCTGACCCGGATACCATTCGCAGCCTCAACGTGGTTGGTTTTTTGGCCAATGCCGCGCGCGACACCATGACCACGGACGAACTGGTGCTGGACTTTCCTACCCCCGATGAACAAACCGTCGTGTTTATCCGCAACAAAGCGCCGGTGGCCGGGCCGAATTACTGGATCGAATTGGTTAACCCCGAAGGCGGACTGAGCGATTTGGCCATTCAATCCGTGTCGCCCGGCGGGCCGCTGCTATTCCCGGTAAACGGCGTGTTTCAACTGGGTACGCTGCCTTCTTTGGGAAACTGGACGTTGAACATTTTTGCCAAAAACAATACCTGCGAACCCCAACATCTTCAGATCATGTACGGCTGGGATTGCGCGCCGCACACCCAAGCCGGTACGCCTGCCTGCGCCCGCAAAACGTTGGAACTGCTATTCCGGCCGCTCAACCCCGAAATAGAACTGGAAATCATTCAAACGCCTGCCGAAGCGCCACTTTGCGACAGCACGGACTACATTGTTTTTGAAATCTCGAACGCCGAACTCGGGTATGCCTACCGGCCTTTTGCCACCGTGGAACTGCCCGCCGGTTTCCAACTCGTACCCGGTAGTTGCCAAATGGCTTATCCCACCGGCAGCGCCTTCTTTTCCATCCCCGATCCGGCGGTTTTAGGCGGAAATATCCTGGAATGGAACTTAGCAGCCCTGCAACCCTGGCTGGCCACCGACGGGCTGCCGGGCGTAAACCTGAAACCGCAAAACGCCCTGCAAATCCGGTTCAAAGTACTGGCCGATTGCGGTGTAGTGTCCAATGCCCAGCTGGTGTACGGCGCCCGCGCCGAATGGTCCTGCGGAAAACCGACGAACGCCCTGCGCAAAGCCGGCGATCCGTTGCCGGTGGAAGGGGTGACGCCCACCTATACGGCACAGATAAGCCTGTCTTCGGGGCCGGGCGGCAACGAACCGATGGGCTGTAATACGGAACGGGGCGTTGTGGTAAATATGCTGCTGTCCGGCCCCGCCCAGGCGGGCGATAGTATTTTTATCACCTTACCACCCGGCTACACCTATGTGGCCGGCTCCTACCAGGCCGGTATCAATGCGCCCGCCGGGCCGCCGCAAACGGCCGGCAACATGCTGCGCCTGCCCCTGCCCGCCGGCGTTTCGCCGAACAGCCTGATTCAGTTTGGTTTCCGGGTACTATCGGGCGATGCGCCGAATTGCAACGGCGCCGTGTTGCGCGTGCAGGCGCGACAACAAAGCGCCGGTTTTTGCCCCATTACAGGTACCGACTGCACGGTGTATGTGTCCACCGGGGAGGCGACGTTCACCTTTCCGGCGGCCGACCCCGAGGTGACGATTTCTGCCGGCTCGGTAAATATCGGCTCGGACGGGCTGATTGACCTGGGTTTTAGTGTTAGCAACCAAAGTCCTTTCCCGGTTCCCGCACCCGTTTTCAGTATCTACCACGATGTGGACGGCAACGGCGTATTGTCGGCGGCCGATACGCTGTTGTTAAGCAATTTTATACCCTTGCCCGGCCCATTAGGAGCCGGTGAAACAGAAACGATTAACCTTGAAAATGCATTCCCGGGATTGAATATTTGCCGGCTGCTGATCGTGTTGCACGCCGGCGAAAACTGTGCCTGCGAAGATGTAGTGTACCCACTCGACCTTGGAGCGGTCACCTACGCCGTCCAAAATATCTGTACCGGACAAAGTGCCGTGGTAGGCGTTCCCGGTGAAGCCGGACACACGTATGTGTGGTCGGGGGCGCCCGGCCTGCCCTGCGATACCTGCTCGCAGTTTGTTTTTATGCCCACCGGTAGCGGGCTTTACCAACTGACCCTGAGCGACATGGGCGGCGCCTGTATGCTCGAACGCCGTTTTGAAATATTGGTAGAAGACCGTCCGGTACTGCTCAGTCCCGACACGGTGGTATGCGCCGGGCAACCGGTGAGCCTGCAAACCTCGGCCGCAACTTCCTGGAACTGGACCGGGCCGGGCGGCCTGAATTCAACTGACCCGGTGCTGACCGTGCAACCACAGCAAACGGGCGTCTACAACGTGGTGGCTACAACCGCCGCCGGCTGTACGCTCAGCGCCTCCATAACGATAACCGTACTGCCTGCCGATACGCTGGACCTGGGCACGGTGCGCACCTGCGAAGGCACAGCCGTGGATGTTTTCGGCACCATGACCGATCATCCGGGTGTTTACCTGCAAACCCTGACCAATGTCGCGGGTTGCGACAGTACGTTGGTGTTGACGCTGGAAGTGGTACCCAACACGGAAGAAAATCAGGAACGTTGTCCGGAACAAACCCTGACGGTGTTCGGTCAGCCGGTGAGTGTGGCCGGGACATACTGCCAAACTTTTCTCTCCAGCCTCGGCTGCGACAGTATGCACTGCGTGGTGGTGACCGATCTGCCGGGACCCGACCTGCCCGACCCGGATACGTTTTATGTCCTGGAAGGTGGTTCGGTGCAACTGCCCAGTCCGGGCGATTTTGCGCAGTATTTCTGGGCGCCGTCCGATTATCTGAGTTGTACGACCTGCCCCAGCCCCGTATCCACCCCGTCCGACACGATCGAATATGTGGTGACGGTGACCACCAGCCAAGGCTGCACCGATACCCTCGTGTATCGAGTGATTGTTTCCCCACCCTGCGACCCCTCGCGTATCCGGATACCCAATGCCTTTACGCCCAACGGCGACGGAGATAACGATGTATTTACGATAGTGCCTTATGAAGGCACGGAAGTGATCGAGCGCCTGACGATTTACAACCGCTGGGGGCAGCGCATCTATGTGGGTACGGGCGCTAATGCATCGTGGGACGGCACTTCAGACGGGAAGCCCGCGCCGGCAGATGTGTATGTGTGGTTACTGGAGGTGAACTGTTCGGGGGAAGAAAAGGGAGTACGGCATGGGGATGTGACGTTGTTGCGGTAGGGGTATTCCAGAGTCGTCAACTTAATACTACTTTGCCAAGTTAGTTCAGTTCCCTCCCTTTGGTCGGGATGACAGCTATTTGGGTTTAAATTTTCCGTCGGATTCCTCGCTGCGCTCGAAATACTCAAAGCGTTCCCGGTAAATTTCGAGCGCAGCGAGAAATCTGACGGAAAATTACGCTCGCGCGAGCTGTCATGTCGACTGAAAGGAGACATCTGATTTATCGTGTCAAAGTAGTATTAATACCCATCTGTTATTTTTAACCCTGTACTAATCCCATGTGTAAACAAATCCTCACCTATATCGCGACACTGCTCGGCGTAGCGGCTTCGACGCTGAACGCCCAAAACTTTGTCATCACCTGGCAAACGCCCGACCAGTTGGTCGTCTGCGCATCGGACACCCTGCGCATTACGATTCAAAACAAAACGGCGTCGCCCATCAACGGCGCTTTGCTGGACCTCGAACTACCCCCGGGTTTGGAATACCTGCCCGGCAGCGCAACCGGCGCAACGGATTCAAACACAGGCAATTTAGAAAAACCTGTACTGGCCCTGCCGGTACTGAGCCCTAATACGCCGGTAACCGTTGAGGTACAATTGTATGCCGGCTGCGGCCTGGTGGCAGCCATCAATTCGGGGCAATTGTTCAACCTGCTCCTTCGGGTGCGCGCCGGCGCGATAAGCGAGCAACTGAGCACCACGGCTTTTCAAATTCAAACCAGTTTGCTGGTCATTACCCAGGTGGATAACGACTCTGTTTCCGGCGTAAAAGACGAGGTGCTGATCCGTACGCTGCACGTGCGAAATACCCGCCTCGGGCCGGTGAAACATCTTTTTTTGCGCGATATACACCCAGCCGGCATCAGCATTCACGTGCCTGGTGCGGTGGTGGAGCAGGATGACCCGACGGCGTATACCGCCCGTTTCGACGGTGCTTTTTTTACTGCCTTCGGCGACGGCGACACCTTGCTGGAGTTTGGAGAAACAGCACTCCTCCGGCAGGAAATCCGTATTCTGGACTGTGGCATCCCCTCGTTTACCAATCGCTCCAATATTACTGCGGAATGGAGCTGCACCCCACTCCAGGCGCCGTGCCAGGGCGACAGCACCTACGCCGACGTGGTGATATTGCCCTCTGCCCTGCAACCAAAACTGATCTTTCAGCCGGAATACGGCCTACCCTGGGACATCTGTGGCGACATACCGGCGGAAATGAAAGTGCGCGTCATCAACGCCGGCCCGGGCATCGCAACCAATATCATCCTGCAAATCCGTTCGGAATTTCCCACGGTGCTGGCGATGGACAAAAACTCGTTCCGGCTGCGCCGGCACCAAACGACCCAGCCCCTGCCGGTCAGCCTGAGCGATGACGTGCTGATGCCGGCCTGCGGCGACACCCGGTCCGCCAAAGTCACCCTGACGATTCCGGAATTGGCGGGATTCGACACGATGGACGTGATTTTTAATACTTTTTATTGCAACGAGGCCTGTGGTCAGGAATTGCCACAACTACGCCTCAATTATTTTTACAACAAACCCTGTCCCGCGGGCAGTTTTCTGGCAGCCGATACGCTCCGGATCAAACCCGACCTGCGAGCCCGGCTGACCGGCGGCGTGGCCTATTCTATCGGCGATTGCCTGAAAGACGGTGAAACCTATCCGTACGCTTATTTTGTTCAATCGGGCAGGCTGCTGTCGGACACCGGATATTTGTGGCTGAAATTTGACTTGCCCCTCGGGGTGGAATGGTCGCCCGACTGTCCGCCGAGTGCCGGAGGCAAAACGCCGGTGTTGTTTTCGATCGATTCGATGTTTAGCGGGTATGCCTTTCACCGGGTGGCTATGGCGTTCCAACTACCCCTGCCGGCCGACACGATCCAGATTGATTTTTGTTTAAAAAATACCTGTCGCGTTGATGCGGCGTACGTACGAATCGGTCCCGATGTGCCCGACGCTGCCGGAAACTTTTTCATTTTTCAACCGACAAACCCGCCCTGTACCGACTGCGGCTACGACGTCAAAACGGCGGCATTGCTTACCCTGAGTGCCGGGCAGCTGCTGGATTGCGCTATTCCCGCCTGCGATTCCTTTCGCCTGCGCACCCTTTGTGCGTGTCCGGACAGCCTTGACCCAGTGGATCCGGATAGTACCAAATGCCTGCAACTGCGCGAACACCAGGAAGCCCGGCGCCTGAACTATGATTTGGCCGACAACAACGATAACCGCATTGCCGACCCCGGGGGGATTTTGGATTTTAATAAAGTGCGTCGCGACCGCTTTTTGCCGGGCGATACGTTGCGCAACGTTATCTCCACTAAAGTCGTGTGCGGCGACAGCATCGGCAGCCTGTTTTACCGGCTTTATGCGGAAGTTATTGCCAGTGATTTTGGTTACGCGGCAGTCAACGATACGTTTAATATCGGCCCGGATCAGATTGACGCCGCGCGATGGATTTTTACCAGCAAAGATTTCCTGCAGGTGGCCCAAACGGCTTTTTCGATCTGGGATTCCAGCGCCAATACCATGTACACCTGTCCGCTGGAATCGATCGGTGGGGATGAAAAACTCTACGGCCAGGTAGCCGTCGTCAATATCAGGCCTGTTTTTTACACCGACGAACTCACCACCATGAATTTCCCCTTCCAGCCGGATATGGCAGAATTGAGTGCGTTGGGCTGCGTGCCGCCGGGATTTTTGCTGGAAACGGGCGACTCGGTTTCGCTTACGGTGGACCTCAAACTGGGCTTTAATTACACGCCCAACAGCAAACAACATTTCCCGCCGCTCATCAATTTTGAGACCGGTTATGCGCGCGGCGGTTCGTTTTACAACTACCGCCAGCACGATACCCTGATGTTTCAGTATTCCGGTTTTCTGGACTCCCTGACCAGCAACACCTTCGGTATCCGGCCCTGCGAAAACTCCGCCCAGATATCGCCGTTTGCCTACAATATCCGGATTGCCCGGGACAACCTGTTTCCCCACGAGGTGCGACCATTGGCAAAAATAGCGGACTACGGCCTGGTAATGCCGTCCGGCGTGACACCTATTGCCGCGGAAATGATCTTTTTGACCCTGCAGGGTAATTTTTCGCTCTGGCAAAACACCCCCATTCCATTTTCGGTACAGGACACGGCATTACATCTCGATTTTTCCCCTTTTTACGGGAGTCCGCCCGATGAAGGGTATGCCTTGCGCACCAAAGTAACCTTTGCGCCCGGCTGTGAATTTACGGAGCCGGATTCCTCCGCGCTTTGGGTGATGCTTGATTTTCCGGGTTGTATGCAAATGCCCGACACGCAAATTCATGTGCTGGAAAACAAGATCGGCTTTTTTGCCAACCACCCCCGCGACACGATGACGACCGACGAATTGGTCCTCGACTTTCCCACGCCGGACGTCGCCGCGGATGTTTTTATTCAGAACAAAGCGCCCGTTGCAGCGCCGAATTATTGGGTGCGGTTGGTTAATCCGGAGGGCGGCCTGACCGGTTTGGGGGCGACCCTGTTGCCCGGCGCTGCGGTGACGCCCGTGAACGGTATTTTCCAGGTGGGCGCATTGGCTATTTTTGGGCAAAAAAATCTGCGGATTACCGGCAAAAATACCACTTGCGACCCGCAGCGTCTGCTGGTCATATATGGTTGGGACTGCCAGCCTTATACCGAACCCGGCGCTTTTTCCTGCGGGATAGATACGCTCGAACTGCTGTTCCGCCCCCGGAAACCGGAACTTGAACTGGAACTGTTGCAAATGCCCGTGGAGGCGCCCTTGTGCGACAGCTCGGACTATATTATTGTTGAAATTTCCAACGCCGACCTGGGTTATGCATACAAACCCTTTGCCACCATCGAATTGCCGCCCGGCTTCCAGTTGGTACCGGGCAGTTGCCAAATGGCGTATCCGGCTGGCGGCGCTTTTTTGCCGGTTCCCGATCCGCTGGCAACAGGGGCCAATACGTTTGAATGGAACCTGGCGGCGGTATTGTCTTCTATTGGCGCTAACGGGCTTCCGGGTGTTAACTTGGATCCGCAGCATGCCGTGCGTATCCGCTTTAAAGTTTTTGCCGAATGTGGGGTGGTATCGAATGCGCAGTTGGTGTTTGGCGCTCGCGCCGAATGGTCGTGCGGCAAACCGACGAACCTCCTCCGCAAAGCCGGCGACCCGCTGCCGGTGGAAGGGGTGACGCCGGCCTATGACGTTCAGATAAGCCTTGGCGAAACAGGCGGCAGCGGGCCGGCGCTCTGCCGGGCGGAGCGCAGCTTGTCGGTCAATTTGGTATTGTCTGGCCCTGCCCTGCCCGGCGATAGCATTTATGTTATTCTGCCGCAGGGATACAGTTTCGTTGCCGGTTCGTATCTGCCGGGTCTAAATGCTCCGGGCGGGCCGCCCCAACTGGCCGGCACGACGTTGCGCTGGCTGATGCCGGCCGGTTTGCCGGCCAATACGGTCGTTTCTTTTGAGTTTAAGGTGTTTTCCGGCGATCAACCGAACTGCAACGGCGCGTTGGTGCGAATACAAACCCGGCAGCAGACTTCGGCTTTTTGTCCGGCGACCAATGATTTCTGTACCGTGTACGCGGCTACTGGAGAAGCCTCTTACCTGTTTCCCGCGGCAGACCCCGATCTGGTTATCAACTCGGTGGATATCAGCACCGGCTCCGACGGGCTTGCAGACCTGGCACTTGTTTTAAATAACAACGGTCCATTTGCTGTATCCAACCCCTTTACCCGCATTTACCACGACCTGGACGGCAACGGCCTTCTATCTGCTGCGGACACCCTGTTGCTGGAGACGATTTTTCCTTCGGGCATCCCGGCCGGCGGTTTCGCTTCTGTGTTATTGGAAAATGTGTTTCCAGCGCTGAATATCTGCCGACTCCTCGTGGTTTTGCCAGCGGCGGAAAATTGTGATTGTGCCGATGTGCTATTCCCCGTTTCCAACGACGACATCACCTACGCCGTCCAAAATATTTGTACCGGACAAAGCGCCGTGGTAGGCGTACCCGGTGATCCGGGGCATACGTATTTCTGGTCGGGGACGCCCGGCCTGCCTTGCGATACCTGTTCGCAGTTTGTTTTTATGCCTACTGACAGTGGGTATTACCAAATGACGTTGCTTGATGTGGGCGGAGCCTGTCCGATTCAACGCCATTTCAGGGTACAAGTGAATGCATCTCCGGTGCTGACCAGCTCCGATACGATCGTATGCACCGGCCGGCCTGTGAGCCTGCAAACCTCGTCCGCAACTTCCTGGAACTGGACCGGGCCGGGCGGCCTGAACTCCACTGACCCGGTGTTTACGGTCCAACCGCAGCAAACGGGCGTCTACAACGTGGTGGCTACAACCGCCGCGGGGTGTACGCTCAGCGCCTCCGTAACGATAACCGTACTGCCTGCCGATACGGTGGATCTGGGCACGGTGCGCACCTGCGAAGGCACGGCCGTGGATGTTTTCGGTACCATGACCGAACAACCGGGCATTTACCGGCAATCCCTGACCAATGGGGCCGGTTGTGATAGCACGTTGGTGCTTACGTTGGAAGTGGTACCCAACACGGAAGAAAACCGGGAACGTTGTCCGGAACAAACCCTGACGGTGTTCGGCCAGCCGGTGAGCGCGGCCGGAACGTATTGCCAGACCTTTCTCTCCAGCCTAGGCTGCGACAGTATGCACTGTGTGGTGGTGACCGATTTGCCGGCGCCCGACCTGCCCGACCCGGATACGTTTTATGTCCTGGAAGGCGGTTCGGTGCAATTGCCCAGTCCGGGTGATTTTGCGCAGTATTTCTGGGCGCCGTCCGATTATCTGAGTTGTACGACCTGCCCCAGCCCCGTATCCACCCCGTCCGACACGATCGACTATGTGGTGAGGGTGACTACCGACAAGGGGTGTACCGACACCCTGATATATCGCGTGGTACTTTTTCCGCCCTGCGACCTTTCACGTATCCGGATACCCAATGCCTTTACACCCAATGGCGACGGAGATAACGATGTATTTACGGTGGTTCCTTACGAAGGTTCGGAAGTGATCGAACGCCTGACGATTTACAACCGCTGGGGGCAGCGCATTTACGTGGGTACGGGAGCAAATGCGTCGTGGGACGGCACTTCAGACGGGAAGCCAGCGCCGGCGGATGTGTATGTGTGGTTGCTGGAAGTAAGTTGTTCGGGGGAGGAAAAGGGGGTTCGGCATGGGGATGTGACGTTGTTGCGGTAAATAGATCTCCGGCAGGTGCCGCAGATTTTGAATACCGCGGGTTTGTCATCCTGAGCGTAGCGAAGGAACCGGGGCGCAGCCCCACAAATAGAAATCACACATCCCCTCTATCTTTAGTGGCTGCGCCCCGGTTCCTTCGCTGCGCTCAGGATGACAAATCTGCGGCATCTGTGGGAGATTGATTCTTTATTCAAACACTTATCGCAAACGGTCCATCGAGCGTACCAGGGCTTCGTCTTTTTTTATGGCGCGTGAGGCCAACCAGTTGAGCGCGAGGGCCAATACCGGTAATGCGAGGCCGACGGCAAAATTTACGGTACCGCCGGAAGGCGTTTGATCGATCGTCGTTTTTGCGGCAAATGCGACGAGCGCCATCAGTAATACAGCCACAATAATTGAAACGCCGGCCAAACGGGCCTGTAACATGCGGTTTTTAAACAAAAATATAGCCGCGAGGGAAACGACGGCGCCCAGGCAGGTAAGCCCGAGCAGGCCGGGATTGTCGAGTGGGTTGAAAACGCCGTCCGTCAGGGCCGGTACGGTGCGGGCCGGGTCATTTTCCGGCGTTTGCAGATAAGGCAGGCCGAATTGGCCACCAAAAGCGCCGGCAGCCAGCAGGAGAAAAATCGATTGTATCCGTTGGATCATGTTTTTTTGTGGCAAATGTAACGCCATTCACCGACCGGTAAAAGCGTATCGTGTGCAGGTTATTCAATGGTACGCCGCTCGGGGCTTCATGAAAACTTTACAGGGCAGTACCCCAGTTAATGGGTACTGCCCTGTAATGGGGCGCAAATCGCCTGCGGCATTGTATATTTTATATGCCGACTGCGAGTCGGCGTTACACCGCAAAACTTTCACCGCATCCGCAGGTGCGGGTGGCGTTCGGGTTGTTGAAATGGAACCCTTTACCGTCGAGCCCACCGGAGAACTCCAGCGTCGTGTTGAACAGGTAGAGAAAACTTTTCAGGTCGACGACCACTTTTACGCCATTGTCTTCAAATACCTGGTCGTTCGGTTTCGATTCGTTGTCGAAATCGAGCTTATACGACAAGCCGGAGCAACCGCCTGACACGACGCTTACCCGGATAAAGAAGTCGTCGGCGATGTTGCCTGCCGAGCGGACTTCCGAAATTTTTTGTTTGGCGCTTTCTGCTACGTGAATCATACTAAAAAAGGTTTCCGCTCTTTGCTATGCCGATACTTCGGCCGGAGTAGTATCAGCGGGAACGCGATTTTTCTCCTGATAATCTTTAATGGCAGCTTTTATGGCGTCTTCGGCCAAAACGGAACAGTGGATTTTGACGGGTGGCAGGGCCAGTTCTTCCACAATATCCATATTATCGATTTTCATGGCTTCATCCATGGATTTGCCTTTGAGCCATTCGGTAGCCAAAGAAGAAGACGCTATGGCAGAGCCGCAGCCAAAGGTTTTAAACTTGGCGTCGCGGATGGTGCCGGTTTCTTCGTCCACTTCAATTTGCAGGCGCATCACGTCGCCGCATTCCGGGGCGCCGACGAGGCCGGTGCCCACATTTTTTTTGCTTTTATCCAAAACGCCGACGTTGCGCGGGTTTGTAAAATGGTCTAAAACTTTTTCGCTGTATGCCATATCGTTATTGAATTGAATTTTAATAGAAAAATAAAAGAATCAGGTGCTTCTTCAAACTTCAAACTTTGAACTTCAAACTTTTTATCAGTGTGCGCTCCATTCAATCTTCGTCAAATCCACGCCGTCTTTATACATTTCCCAGATCGGGCTGAGTTCGCGCATGTGGTTGACGCCGGTAGCGACAGCCTGTATCGCAAAATCCACCTCTTCTTCGGTGGTAAAGCGACCGAGCGAGAAACGGATGGACGAGTGCGCCAGGTCGTCGCCCAGGCCCATCGCGACGAGCACGTAGGACGGTTCCAGGGAAGCCGAGGTGCAGGCCGATCCGGAAGACACGGCGACATTTTGGTTGAAAGTCATCATCAGGCCTTCGCCTTCCACGTGTTTGAAAGAGATGTTGGCGACGTGCGGCATCCGGCTTTCCGGGTTGCCGTTGATTTTGGTTTCTTCCAGTTGGGTCAGGGCATTTTCGAGTTTGTCGCGCAAGCGGCTGACGCGTTCAGCGTCCTGGGCCATTTCGAGCCGGGCGATTTCGGCGGCTTTGCCGAAGCCCACGATACCAGGGACATTGAGCGTGCCGGAGCGCATGCCACGTTCGTGACCACCGCCGTCCATTTGTGCCGTAACTTTTACCCGCGGGTTTTTGCGGCTGACGTACAGCGCGCCGACACCTTTGGGGCCGTACATTTTGTGTGAGGTGAAGGACATCAGGTGGACGCCCACTTCGCGCGGATGGGTCGGAATTTTGCCTACCGCCTGCGTGGCATCGCTGTGGAACAACACGCCGTGTTTTTCACAAATTTGGGCAATCTCCTTCATGGGTTGGATCACCCCGGTCTCGTTGTTGGCCCACATGATCGAAACCACGATGGTCGTCGGGCGAATAGCTGCTTCCAGCACATCCAGGTCAACCAGGCCGTCTTCCTTTACTTTAAGGTAAGTGACTTCGGCGCCTGCTTTTTCAAGGTGTTTGCAGGTGTCGAGGATGGCTTTATGCTCCGTTTCCGCAGTGATTATGTGGTTGCCTTTCCGGGCGTACATCTCAAATATGCCTTTCAACGCGAGGTTGTTGCTTTCCGTGGCGCCGGAGGTAAAAATGACTTCTTTATCCTCAACATCAAGGAGTTGAGCAATTTGTTCGCGGGCGTAATCCACGGCTTCTTCCGCCTCCCAACCGAACTGGTGGCTGCGACTGGCGGCGTTTCCGTGCTTTTCAAAAAAGTAAGGCACCATCGTTTCTACGACGCGGGGGTCGCAGGGGGTGGTGGCGTTATTGTCGAGGTATATCAGTCGACGCTTATCCATGCAAGTATTTGATCTTTATATTTAGATTGAATCTAAGTGATGTTTCAGAACGCAAATATAACAGCTTGTCTGAAAAAAGGTTTGAGGATTTTTTTTCTTTTCATTTCAAACGTTTCCCATCGGCCAAACGGGTAATTTCCGGAAGGACAACACCGAATCGGCGCGGCAAAAATGTATATTTGCCGGTAATGAATCAGCCCGCCAATTTTTTCGCCGAATTTCCACCCATCA
>CAUJEY010000150.1 GCA_963169325.1 Bacteroidota bacterium | reverse complement strand
TCCCAATATCGAAATATTTCGTACCGTGCTCGGGGTGGAGAGTGATACGCCGGGTTTTCGCAGCGTGCGGGTGGCGCCGCATCCGGGGAAATTGACCCGGTTGCGGGGCACGGTGCCGCATCCGCGGGGGATGATTGAAGTGCAGGGCGAAAAAGTTGCCGGGAAGTGGGGTTTCAATGTCTCGCTGCCGGAGGGAGTGGGCGGAGTTTTTATTTGGGAAGGGAAAACGGTGGGGTTGAAGCCAGGGGTGAACCGGTATCCGGTGGATTGATTTTGGGAAAGAAACCCGGACTTTATTCCAATAATTGCTCTAAACGGACCTCCGCATCCACGATATCTTGTGCGTATGCATTTGTCGAAACGCCGTGATTGGTAATAAAGGTCAGGAAAACCTGCTTTTTAGTGCCCGTGAAACCTATAAAACGTTGACGTTTTTCTATCAGTTGCTGATAGTATTCTTTTGTAATCGTAAAAGGTCCATTGTGAAATTTGATTTCACAAAGATTGATACAGTTGTCCTTGCGATCAATCAGCAAATCAATTTGGAAACCTGGTGCTTCATCGGAAGCGGGAACGCGTAAACCGGAAATTTCAGTGTAAACGGCAGCTATGCCCAACGCGCGTTTGATGGCATCGATATGCTTGTGGCACAGGTTTTCAAAAGCATAACCCGCCCATATTTTGTAAGGCTGGCTTTCCGCCAATTGTTGCCAGATTCCAGGACTGTATTTTCTGTTCGGCTGGATGAACCGGTGGTAAAAAATGCTGTATTCGTCCACCAGCCGGTAGGTGGAACCGCGTTTTTGTTTGCCCAAGGGCGTATTTTCAACCACAAAGTCGGAAACAATGAGTTCCTCCATGGCTCTTTGATAACTGCCGGTGGGTTGATTCATTCCGATTTCCTGAAGAATTTCGGTGTGCAACATGCCATGATGCCGTGTGGATAAGGCCGCTACGATCTGCTGGTGTATTTCGGCATTGTTAAAAAGGGCTTGGTACAGGTTATTGTATTCGTTGTACAAGATGCCGGTTGGGGAAAAACATGTACGTTCGATGGCTGCTGAAAAACTTTCCCCTTTGCGGAGGTTGTCCAAATAAAACGGAATGCCGCCGAGGGCCATATAGATTTTCGTCAAATCCTGGAGGCTAAGGAGAAGTCCCTTGCTATTCAGAAAAGTGTGGGTTTCTGCGAGCGTAAACGGGTGGAGGTGGATATTTTCGGTAATCCGGTTGTGCAGGCCACCCGGGTCGTTGATAACCTTCGTGATTATCCAGGACGTGGCCGAGCCGCATATCACCAGGATAAAATGCGGCTCTTTGGACAGATAATCGTTCCAAAAGTGCGCAAGCATCTGTACAAAACCCGATTTCGGCGTTTCGATCCAGGGAAGTTCGTCCAGAAAAATCACGTGCTTTTTGTCCTTGGTTAATGTTTTGAGGTATGCTTTCAACTGCAAAAATGCCATTTGCCAGTTTTCCGGTTTTTGGGGAGCGTTCGTTCCGTCATACTCCGACAATTTTACGCCAAAATTGACCAATTGCGTGGCCATGCTTCCATTCTGGATGCCGGTCATGCTGTAACAGTAATGGCTTTTTAGCAGGGAATCCACCAGGTAAGTTTTGCCGATCCGCCGTCTGCCCGTGACCGCCAAAAATTCGGACCGTCCGGATGCCAGCAGTCGTTCGATTTTTTCAATTTCTTTTTTTCTTCCTATCATTTGAAAACAATAATTGCAAATTTAATCCTATTTTTGGAAATAAGTCCCACAAAATTAGAGTTATTTCCAAGTATAAGAGTTTTTTTGGAAATAAGTACTAAAATATTCAACTTATTTCCAAATATAGCCCTGTCTTCAAGATTGCCGCAAACCGCGTTTTACCGTTAGCGGTTTTTGAATCCGCCGCTGTCCGGGCCGATCTGCACCAGGGCGTGTTGTATGGCGTACACCAGATCGAAAAACGAAGGGTCATTGAAAAAACCTGCCCAAAACCTCCACCTCCCGGCCCGGGCACCATAAAAAACAGGGTGCAGCCAACTTCCATGTTTCTGAAGGTTCAAATCCACCCCAATTCTTTCACCGTCATTTCGCTTTCCACATTTCCGGTGTGGCCCGTCTCTTTTGGCTCAAAAAGCAGGTTAAAAACAATTTCGCCGTTGGTATGCGGGCGGTGTTCCACCCCTTTCGGAACAATGAGAATTTCACCTTCCTTAACCGCTACTGTTCGCCCGTCCCGAAAATCCATGAGGAGTGTGCCTTTAAATACCATGAACAGTTCGTCCTCCTTTTCGTGGCTGTGCCAAACGAAATCATCTTTCAGTTTGCAAAGTTTGACATACTGCCCGTTGAGTTCGCCGATGATGTGGGGCGTCCAAAGTTTTTCAAATAAGGAAAACTTTTCTGCGATGTTGATGGATTGAATTTCTTGCATTTTTTATGGAATGTTTTGCTTTTAAACTGCCGGGCAATCAAACAGGCAGCCTCGCCTCTTCAAATGCATGAAAACGTACTTCCCGGACGAAGCCCATATTCCCGAACAATTTTTTGCCGCCGGGCAGTATTTTCATACGACCGAGCCGCCTGTTACCCCTGTTGATTTCAGCGGGTGTGGCCGGGCGGCGTTCGCCGAGTGTGCCGTAAATTTTGGTCATCGGTGGTGTGGCAAATTTTCCGAGAACCAGGCTTTTCAGCCAATACCACCGCCCGCTGTTCACCGCCATGATGCAGACCTTGGGGTTGGTTGCTGCATTTCGAGGGATATTTTTGGTGAAAATTTCAAAATAAAAACCTGAAAATGTGTCCCGGTTGAGGAAAAACGAGCCAATCGGCGTGACGTTCGGCTGCCCATCCACATCTGCCGTTGCTATGGCGACGTGCAGGTTGGTAGCAAAACCATGGCGGAAGTTGCGGCGGATTTTTTGCCAGTTTTCGGTCGTGACGGGCGAGGACATAAAAATTATTTCCGGGTAAACAGAGAGGCTTGGGGATTGGTTTTGACAGGAAACACAATTTCCCGTAAAAAAGGATATGCCAGCGGAGCAGGTATTCCGGTGTTCTCAAATGTATCTTTGCACCTATCCGAATAAACTACTTTCAGCATGCGCACCTTTTTATGGCTAATGCCCTTGTTCCTTCTTTCCGCTTGCGTTTTTCTCAAAAAAAATACGCAGCGGCTTGATACGGAAACTTTAAAAATACAACCGCTGACGGAGGGTGTGTTCGTCCATATTTCCTATTTCAACAGTGAGCAGTTCGGTCATGTCCCTTGCAACGGCATGGTCTATGTACGGGGTGGGGAAGCTATCGTTTTCGATACGCCAACGGACGATGCCGTCTCCGAAATACTTATCCACTGGATTGAAAAACGTTTAAAAAAACGCATTAAAGCGGTAGTCATCAACCATTTTCATGAGGACTGCCTCGGCGGACTGGGTGCTTTCCATGCGCACGCCATCCCTTCGTTTGCCAATCGGTTGACCATCGAACTCGCCCAATCGAATGCAGTAAAAACGCTGCCGCAACATGCCTTTGACGAATCGTTGTCCCTGACCTGCGGCGACCGGCCGATAGAAAACCGCTTTTTTGGCGAGGGGCACACCCGTGACAACATCGTTTCGTACCTGCCGGTAGAAAAAACGTTGTTCGGCGGCTGCCTGATCAAAACCATGAATGCCGGGAAAGGCAACCTCGCCGACGCTAACACCGCATCTTGGTCGGCAACCGTGGAACAGGTCAAACGGGCATATCCCGATGTGCGCTTCGTTATCCCGGGGCACGGAGCCACAGGCAGTGTGGAATTGTTGGATTTTACGGCCCGCCTTTTTCAGGAAGGGAGATAAGACACATCCCACATGTTGCGGAAAGGCTCAATAAAATCGGCTATTTCCTTCATTTTGTTGGGGTTAAGATGGTAAAAAATCTCTCTGCCGTTTTGCGCTTGCGCCAGCAGTTCGCATTCCAGCAGGATTTGCAAATGTTTGGAAACCGTCGGCCTTGCCGTGTCGAAATTTGCCGCAATCGCACCAGCCGACAAGGACTGTGCGGCAAGCAAAAGCAGGATAGCCCTTCGCGTCGGATCGGCTATGGCCTGGAAAACATCTCGTCTTAAATTCATTGCGTAGTTATTTGGCTACAAATGTATGTGAAGCCATTTGGCTACGCAATTTTTTAGAGAAAATTTTTTTTGTGAAATTTTAAAGCGGCTGCGTTGCGCTGCGGGCTGCCGGGGAAACGCCGAAAATTGCAGAATTGAAAAGTAGGAGCAGGGGGCTGTTTTAGCGTCTTTATCTTGTTTGTTGTTTTCAACAGGCTATTGGATTGTATAAAAAAACGTTCAGGCGGTAGACCCACAAAGTCACCGCCTGAACGTACCGGTTTTATTACTCATTCTTGCGTTGTATACAACCATACTACCACCGCCCCCACGATTGCGTACCGTCCTTTCTTCAAACTTTTGGCGCCAGTGAGCAGGGACTTCCCAGCAGAGGCAGCCAAATTTTCACACGTAGCAGCACTCCCTTTTGGGGTCAATCGGGTGGAGTTGATCGGGAAAACATTCTTTGTGCTGTTGTGAAAATTCACGGGCACCGCCATGGGTTGTTGTTCTGGCAGCGTGGCGTTTGAGTGCGTAGCTTGATAGTGTCGGAGGTCGTCCCGCATGGTGATTTGACCAAAACCCAGGGTACAGGTGGCGAAGGTCGCCAAAAGGAAAAAAATGTGCTTTTTCATAGAAAATATTTTTAAAATGTGAAAATCAAATGGATTCGATACTTAGTTCAGAATCCAGTAAACGCAGTTTTTCCAGGTCGCTTTGGGCTAATTGCGGGTGCCCAAGGCAGGTGAGTATTTGGCTACGGTTATACAAAAATGCAATCATCAAATCCAGATTAACATTTAAGCTGTGGAGCAGAAAATGTCCAGGTCGCTGAGCAGGGCCTCTATTTCATCCGGCGTGGTGGCCAGGGCAAATGCTGCGATGCACCGGTTGTGGTAGGCTTGTAAGTAGTTGGTGTCGCGCCGATCCACACTGGCAAAGTATTCTTGGGCGGCTTTATAATTACCGACCGAGAGTTTTACCTTGCCTGCCTGGTAGGCGGGGTCACAAGGCACTTCTGTCTCTTCAATTTTTACCAAAATGATCTAAAATTTTCGAATGATGCGGTTCGTCTCTATCCTTGTTTTTTCGTAGTCTATTTCACCCAGTAGATTTGCTTCACTCAGTCGCGAAAACTGGGCTAAGATCATAGTGCGAATATCATCCAACCGTTGGTTCCGGATGGGATACGCGTGCAGTATTTGGGCTACGGTGTCCAGTTCTCCTTTTTGTAGGAATTCTCTGGCGGTCTGTGTGGTGATGCTGCTGGCCATTTTTGCTGAATGAAGTGGTTAACTTATATCGGGCAGGCATTGGCACAAAGTGCTACGTCCCTGCTCTACTGAATAGAGAAGGGAGGAGGGTGTTTTTTAGCAAGGATGGCGTTGTTTTTTTGAAAAAATTTATAAACTACTCAATTAAGATCAACCCACCCCAATCTTCCGGGGTCCAGTGTGGGGTGTTGCTCATCTTTTTCCGCGTTTCGCGGAAGGCTTCCGGTACGGGCAGGTTCTGATCCAGCCATAGTTCGTAGAAGGTTTTCATAAAATCCCGCGTCCTGTAATTGGGCAAATCCCATAAGGAGATGATGAGGTAGCGCGCGCCCGCTTCGCGGAATGCGCGTTGCAGCCCAAATACCCCTTCCGAACTGCTGATATCCCCAAGACCGCTTTGGCAAGCCGTGATGGCGACCACTTCCGTCCCCTGCAGGTTCATCCCGGCGAAATCCTGGGCGGTTAAAATCCCATCATTCGCCGGCGTGGCCATGGAATCCACTTCGTTGATACCGGCAAAGACCAGCCCGGAACGCTGCATCGGGTTGACTTCGGCGTATAAATGCCGCATATTCTGCTTAAATCTTGTATCGGGCAGGAAAAATCCGTGGGTAATCAGGCACACCGCCCGATACGGCTTTTTTCGGGCGAGTTGCGACACTATACCGCGTTCCGTGGCTTCCCGTCCGCTCAACGTGCTGACCTTATATCCGGCAGCCTTGAATTTTTGACCGGCTGCGCCAAATTCGCTGATTTCTCCGGGTGATTCGAGTGGGCCAAACCCCGCGAAAGGATCGTTGGCGCCCAGAGTAGCCGTAGGGTCGGTAAGGGTGGCTCCGTGGAATTTTCCATAATCAATCTCTCCCACGACCAGCACTTCTTTTTCGTCGGCCGCTATAGGAGGAGCGGGTTCGGCCAACTGCCGGGTCGAGGCGAGCTGGATCAATTCAAACCGGTTGTACAAATATTTATATTCTCCCTTTTCACTGTAGCCTAAGGCGGCAAAACTGATACGATGCAACAGGCCATCGGGAGAGAAATAAATCCGTCGTACGCCGTTCAGTAAAGAATCGAGCGGCTGCCATATCTTTTGGTAAAAATTGAAGTTTTTTCCGATGGGGGTTGCCCGACTCAGTTCCTGCGGCGTGTACATGGAGGAAGGAAATCCCCGCAAGCGTGTGTGGTCGTATTGCAGGGTATCAATGTCATTCTCAGCGCACAGCGGCACAAACACCGGCGCCGCCCGCCCCGGCAACAGCACCAGCGCCGCATATAAAAAAGTGTCGGTATCGATGACCCGCTGCAGGTTGTAGCGCACAAACTCGATGGCCGCGTCGCCGGGCTGGAGCTTGACTTGCACCGCCTGCCAATTCTTGTTATATTGGGCGATATAGGCCCGGTAGTCGGGCGAGCTGGCGATAAGATCGCGTTCCAGGTCGCGGGAGGCATTCTGGAGGGAATCGAGGCGGGTACGTTGATCGACGGGCAGGTTATATTCGGCGGCAATGGATTTTTCGGCACTGAGGTAGCGGTCATACAATTTCAGTTGTACCGTGTCTTTCGAGGCGTAGAGCAAGTCGCGCAGGCTGCGTTTGTTGTGCAATCCCGCCCCTTTAAAAAGCAGGGCATTATTGTAGCTCATCCTGGCCAGTTCCGGGTGGCGATACTGCAAAGCGGCGGAATAGTAAAAATCCGGGCGATAGCGCCTGATCATTTTTATTTGCTCGGTGCTGGATAGATAGCCGAAGGCTTTTTTGATTTTGGTAAGGGCTGCCTTGCGGTATTCTTCCAGATACGCCAAGGCTTCCGTTGGCCGGCCTGTGGCCAGCAGGATGCTGCCCATGCCCCTCGCGCACAGCATATAGTCCTCGGTCTCCTTGCCGGTTGTCTCCGATAGGATGGTCAGTGCTTTCCTGCCGGCTGTTTCTGCTTCCGGGTACTTGCCCTGCATTTCGTAGGCCCCGGATAAGGAAGAATAGCAACCGCCGGCACTGGCGTTCTGTTCTCCCTGTAGTTTTTTGCGGACCTCCAGGGAACGAAGCATATAATGCACTACTGAATCGGCATTTGGCAACCGGTAATAAACAGCCCCAATATTGTTCAAAAACGTGGCGTAATTGAGCCGGTCGGTACCATATAGGTTCCGTTCGATAGCTATGGAACCTTTGAGATTAGCAAGAGATTTTTGGAGCAATGTATGCTTTTCGCTACCCTGCACCTGTTTGGAAGCTTCAACATAGGTTAATCCCAATTCATTCAGGCAGTTGCTCACTTCCCAACATTGGTCAGCAATTGCGATTTTATAGATGTCTTTTGCCTGGTTTATACGTTGCGCTGCTTTCTCAAATTCTCCGACGTAGGTTAAAAACTTGCCTTGGGCGACCAAGGCATCGGCGTACTGTCGCGACTGCGGTGCGCGATTCTTCCAGTAATCCATGACCAGACGGAGCAGACTGTCGGCTTCCAAGGGTTTCCACATCTGGTGAGAATAAACATCTGCCAATCGCAGCCGACTAAAGGCGCAATCGGGATGATCGCTGCCCAATTTTTGTTCCCTGATTTTCAAGGCTTGTAGGGTCAGTGTTTCTGCTTCTTGGTGACGGCCTAACTCCCAATATAGCAATCCTAGATTTTCCAGCGATGTAGCATATTCCGGATGATCGGCGCCTTCATTGCGGGCAATAATCTCCAACGTTTTTTTATAAGCCGCCTCCGCTTCGTCATAGCGTCCAAGGCTTTGCAGGCTTCCGGCGTATGAATTTAAGGCTATTCCATAATCTGGGTGATTTTCACCGTAAGCCTTTTTCGCTGCTTCCAGTCCCTTTTTTGTAAACTCAAATGCTTCTTTCTTCCTGTCCCACTTGTCTAAATTTTCAGCAATATTTAGATAGATGGTCGTTTCAAAATCGGGGCTGTCCTTCGCTTTGGAAAGCGCAATGTGCAAAATGGAATCCGCGCGGGCATATTGTCCCAATTGTATTAAGACACGGCCGTACTGATTGTAACTACCTATATCCGGTTCTCTATCAATATTCTTTTGTGCCAATTGAGCTGCCTCTTTGTATTGGCCCACTTGATAGAGATAAGTGACCATCACTCCATCTAACAAATCACTGTATTGCCCACCAATTAAATGGTTGACTACGGCTGATGAGTCAAGATAATATTTCGCTTTCTGATATTCAGATAGCCCTTCATACAAGAAAACTGCATTGATGAGGGCAACGAAGTAATTTCCATTGGCAGTTCCGTACTGTTTTTTAGAAAGTATGAGTTGTTCCTGCGTCACAGAGTCGGCTGCTGCGTACTGCCCCAAGTTGGTCAAGGCGCTGGAAAGCCCGGATAGCCCCCAAATGTAGCCGACCATATCGCCCATCTCCTTTCTTATGACGAGCGCCTGTTCCCGCAAACCAATCGCTTCTGATGGTGGGCCACTTGTTTCGATCAGGTCAATTCTTTCATTCAGGACATCGGTCATCGCTTTCGATTTTTCCCCGAAAATCTTTCTGGCTAAGGCTTCCCGTTGTTGCAATACTTTTTCCGCTTCTTCAAAACGCCTTTGTTTGATGAGGGTAGTGGATAATAACTGAAGCCCATCTAAATAATAATCGTTCTCGCCGCCAATGGCCTTTTCCGTCAGGAGGAGGTATTGACGGACGGCTTTTTCCGCTTCCATGTGTTTTTTAGAGGCACTGCTGTTATACACAAAAAATAATTCCCACCAATCCCGGGCGTATTGCAGGGAGTTTTCGCCGTATTGGGTTTTATCAAAAAGCATTTTGGCCCGCAGCAGGGAATCTGCCCGGGTAGGGTTGTCAGATGCCCAGGCTAAGGTGCTGATGCTGCTAATAATAGTCCACCAATGGAAAGAGCCTCGACCATTCAGCCGTTCCTCCGCAGCCAGCGCCAGGTGGGATAGGGAATCGGCAGCCGGGTAGTTTTGTTGGGAAGAAACAAAACTGGCCTGTTCGCGGAGCATAGTGATACGAGTAGTGTGCTGATCGCCATAAAAAGTACGATACAGCGTATCCACTTGGCGCAACAAGGAATCGGCCTGTAGCATATTCCCGGCGTTTTTCTGCGTTTGGGCAAATGCCAGCATCAAATCTGCCGTCTCGGGGTGCCGGTCTCCATATATTTTTCGGATACGCTCAAAGGCTTCCTGCCTGACTTCGGCGGCTTTTTGGGCATAGCCCAGGCTTCCATACCATCCGGAAATGTCTTGTAGTGCGCCTACACAGCCCGGGTAGTCTCTTCCAAAATGGCCTTCGTAGATAGCCAATGCCTGCCGGTTCAAGGTATCGGCACGATAGAAATAAGCCGTTTTATCCTGGTGGTAACCGGCTAATACACGCAATGTCCAAGCCAGCGAAGTATGCTGGGCGCCCAGGTGTTTTTCCCCAAACTCCACGGCCTTTTCCAACATTTGCCGGCTTTCCCGGTAGCGCGGAACGCCGTAAGAATATAGCCTGGCTTGTGCGGTCAGGGCGGAGAGGTATTCTAAAGGGTACTGCCGGGCAATGGGCGTTAGGATTTGCATTGCCCGCGCCAATTTGGCCTCGGCAGATTTAAAATTACGGGTAGAGCCATTTTCAAAATTGCCCCAATCGGTCAGGGCCGTTGCCACTTTCGGGCTGTTTTTCCCAAAAGCCTTTTCCAAGGCCTCCACGGCTTGCGTATAATGCAGCCCGGCCTGCTGAAAACGACTTAGTTCGGCATCCAGGGCCGCATATTCGAGCAGCAAGCCTGCCCGGAAGGACTCATGCGGGGTGTTTTGTACGGCATCCGCAGCCAGCATTCCCAGATTCAGGATAGTCTCGGCGCGGGCAAACTGCGCCAGGGAGCGGCAGTTCTCTGCTGCCCAGCGGCAAGTTTTCAGGTAGGTGGAATCGGCGGTGGCGTTTTGGCTTTCCAGGAGCGACAACGCGGCGGTTAAGAGCGAATCGGCGGCGGGATATTTGGCAAAAGCGGTTCGTACCCGGCCCAGTTCGGACAGGGCCACGGCGTAGCCGGGCGACTGTGGCGCGGCGGCGCGGTCTTGCACGGCTGCTTCGGCAGTGGCCCTGGCTTCGGCGAAGCGGGCGAAGTAGAGGTGCCACTCAATGGTGTAAGGAAGGGGATCGGGGGGGGGAGCGGAAAGGGGGGCAGTGAGAAAAATTAACAGGCCGAGGAGAAAGGTATGGATAGACATAAGGTGGTTTTTAATTTTTTATTCGACAAGGATAAAAGGCGCCCAGAAGTAGGGATTGGGGTGTTTTTTGCGCATTTCCAATTGCGTCTCCCGAAAGGCCTCCGGGATGGTTTTCTGCCCTTCCAGCCATTTTTGGTAAAAGGCAATCATAAAATCTTTGGTGGTTGAGTCGTCTACTTTCCAGAGAGACATGATCACGTAGTGTGCGCCGGCCTGGATGAAGGCACGTTGCAGGCCGAATACACCGCCTTCCACGTTAAGGTCTCCGAGGGCTGTTTCGCAAGCAGAAAGGGTGACCAATTCCGTATTGGCCAAATCCAATTGGGCTGCTTCGTAGGCGGTGAGTACGCCGTCATGCAAGCCAGGATATGGTTTTCCGGTTGTCCACATCCGGTTGCACCCAGAAAAAACAATCCCGGAGCGGAGCATGGCACTGTTGGATAAAGCAAAAGGCACACTGCGTTCGCTGGCAAGTGAATCTTTCAAAGGATCACTAAAAAAGAATCCGTGGGTAGCGAGGTGTAGTATGCCAGGTGATTTTCCGGTTTGGCATATTTGGTAAAGGGCCTCTTCCGTACCATCGAAGCCCGTTAAAGCAACTACCTTGTACTTATTTTTTTTGAGAATCGGCATAGTACCTTGTATTTCTGCCCGTGTAAAGGCGAGTGTGTCCATTGGCTGTGCCGTTACACCCATCATATCCATATCCGAACGCATTTTGGGGCCTTTTGTATCTCGGAATTTTGCTGCTGCCAGGGAAATGGAAAGACTATCCGCATTATACTGCAAGCCTCCAAACAGGGCAGCGGTTCGGTTTGGTACAGTCTTAGTTTGCCTTTGCAACAACTGACGGGTGGAAGCCATTTGTACCAACTGATAGCGTTCAGCGGCTATCTGCTTATTGGGGTTGGCAATAGCCCCGAGATTCAAGCGGTTGAGGTAGCCGGAAGGTGAGAAATAAACGGTTTTAACGCCTTGCAGCAGACTATCTAATTTACCCCAGATTAATTGATGCAAACTAATGTTTCTGCTACCTACCGGATGGGCACGTCCAACCGCAGGATATAGTTTTTCAGCATAGGCGGCCCCTCTTTCCTGTCGATCGTCCATCAATGCTGATAGGTCGCCTGCTTCAAACAAGGTGACAAAACGCGGGGCATTCCAGCCGGGACGAATGACAATGGCAGCGTAGAGGGTGGAGTCTGTCCAATCGGTGTGGTGGAACTTGAAATCTACGAATTCAATGGCGGTTTCTGATGGAGATAGGGCAGATTGGATATCTTGCCAAAATATACCATAGGACTTTCCTATATTAGGATTGTCTTTATGATATACTTCTGATAAGTAGGATTGGATAGTCTCTATTTTTTTTCGCAGCGTTTTTTCTATTTCACCGTCATTATCAGTAGGTTGAAAAATATATACATTGGCATATTCTTTTTGCGCTTTAGCCAGTTGCATAAGACTATCTTGAAATACCTGATTATTACTTAATTTCACAAAATATTTAATTTTTTTAGATTCCTCTAATATTATATTCTTGCCGCGCAAAGCTGCATTAAAGGCGAGCATATTGGTAGAGTCAGAATTAAATATCGCAGACAAAGAAACAATTTCATCGAAAAAATTTTTCCAGATATTTTCGTAGTACCAGTGCTTATAGGATATTTTTGAGCCTTTAAAGTTTTCTTGTATATTAAAAAATATCTCAAAATGCTTGTTATATAAATTAGATGCTATCGAAAAATTACCTTCTGCTTTTTCCAGTCTTGCAAAATTCAGCCTGATTACTTTTGAGGTATCATATTTTGATTCTTCTTCCCAGCACAATCTGGCGTTAACAAAATCTTTTTTTTTATAGAAACACAATCCTATATCATCAAAAATTGAATAATACCAATAATCCGTTTTAGGTGTTATTCTCGCTTGAAATTCCAGTGCTTTCCTGTAATATGCTATTGCTTCATCATATTTTTTTAGCTTACTATAAAAACCTCCGACGTCCTCGCAAAGCCTTGCTTTGCGATATTCCCAGTTATTATATTTCAATAATGTATCAATTAAAGTCAATTTGACGTTTAAAGAGCTTGGTGTATCGCCGAGATCTTCGTAAGTATTAGCAAGATTTATACAGGTAGTCACATAATCAGCAATATTTTTATCCCCTAGTTTAAGGCTTTCCCTCAAGTATCGTAATGCCTTAGGATAGTCCTTTTTTCGGCGACACATCCATCCTAAATCATTTAGAGCAACACCGGTTTCAATGCTATTTTCCCCAAAAATAGTTTTGGCCATAGCTAATCTTTCTAACCAAATCATTTCTGCTTCTGCATGTTTTTCCAGATTTACTAAGGTCGTGCCAAGGTTCCAAAGCACCACATAGATTTCATCTTCTTCTTTTTTTCCCAACTTTTTCCAAATTGCCAGGCTTTCCAGTAAGTAAGGTTCCGCTTCTTGATAACGGCCTTGATTGTTCAAATTCCAACCTACATTATTTAACGAAATTGCATAACACCGGTTACAACCTTCTCTTTTTTTCCAAATTTCAACAAGCTCCCTGAATGGTTTTTCCGCTTTTTTATACAGACTGTTTTCCATAAGGCTATCGGCATACTCGCGCAATCTTACCGCATAAGATTCGCTGGTATCCCCCAATTGCTGCCTGGAATTATTTAGCCAGATTTGTGAAAGTGAATCTGCGGATTCATATTCATTAAGCCTGAATTTTATATCGGCCATATTTTTGACACCTCGCCCCAGCCACTCGTAATTCTCAGATTCACCTTGTTGTTTTACTTCTGAATAAAATCGCTCATAGTATTTATATGCTTTTTCGAAGGCCAATGCTTCTTTGGCCCTCTCTGCCAATAGGTAATAAGAAAGAGCAGCACTATAGTCATTTTGATCTTGCCGGATGCTTAATAAATAATTTACGATACTGTCAAGGCCAAATCGCGCTGCCGAGACAATTAAATCAGGCGAAACACTATCTGATTTATGATAATATCGAAGTAAAATTGTTGAAATCGTATCGTTTCCATTTATGATCGCCGATTCCAACGGTTGCCATAAATTGATTTTTGGATTAGCATTTTTTTCAAGCAAGTACAACGCTGCCACTGTAACGTTTCTACTGCACGCCCAAGTCAATGCCGTCCACCCATCCTTCTTTTTCGTAATCGGGTTCCACTCCACATCATCCACCGGGATATTCAACTCCTCCACAAAATACCGCAACATGTCCATTTTGCCTTCCCCGGCAGCAATGCCCAGCAGATTGCCATAATACCCGCCGCAAGTATCGTCCAGGCAAATCGCGCCGTCCAGCATCGGATTTGCCCCGCCTTCCAACATATACCTTACCATTGCCAAATCACCCTTATACGCAGCCCACATCAATGCCGTCGCACCGTGCTTATCTTGCGCGTTCAGCATAGCGGGGGTCGGATTGATCTTCTTGACCGCGTTCAGATCATTCGCCTGAGCAACAGCCAGAAGGGTCGGGTCAATTTGGGCGAGGGCGTTATAACCCCAAAAAAGCAGGAAGAGGAAAATGGGAAAGCGCATCGTGGGAAGGGTTCAGGTAGGAAATATGTTAAGATAAGGTTGTCAACTTTCGGAAAGTTTTATCACATTCCGAAAGGTATAATGTCAAAGTTTATTTTCTCTGTGTCACCACCACCGGAAGATCATACACTGCGTACCTGCGATTGCTTACAATGGGCATAGGGTCCGCGCCGGAACCCCTGGTTTGTAAAACCGCCCGCAGGTTGAGCGGTGCATCGGAGACCACTAATTTGAATATCTCCGTACCGTAAGCCACCCCGGGCGGTAAAGGGTCGATGCTCCAAAACAACGTATCGACGGCAGATTGCCAGATGCCCTCCCCTTTGACCGAAAAAGACTTGTCTGGTTGTCTGGCTTCTGGTATAAGTACGTAGCCGGTGTCGCGTACATAAACGGGAAAGTCCAGTAAGTTAAAGTGCACCTCGGTAGCGCGTTTGTTGCGCACGATGATACTGAAGCAGTCGCCCGGGGACAGAGTGTCTGCCCTGGGCAAATCGCCCTTGTTGTTTCCGTATCTGTCGCAGCGGTAAGCCTTTATTTCGAACTCCACATCAATGCCATCGTCCATCTGCCGTTCCTGTTTTATTAAACGGATATAGTGTTCGTAGTCTATATTGATGCCGTCCTTCTTGCGGGCGGTCACGTAGCCCCAGGCCCCGATCATTTCTTTAGAGGACACCTCCCAGGCCAGTTGCACCTCGGCCCCAAACAGGTCTGATTTGGTCACTACGCCTGTGGTCAACATCCGGGGCCTGCTTTCAAGCGTATCCCAGGTGTCGGGCGGATAAAATTGTAGTTCGGTGCCGTTGTACAGTCCGGCGAACCAGCCTTGTTCGAGCAGCACATAGTCGCTGCGTACGGTATCGAACACCACAAAGTGTTCTGTTCGCCCGCTGATACGTCCGCCCAATAACTTGCGCCGGAGGTTGCCTTCCTGGGTAGGGGTTTGTCCGGGAGTCCATCGGCGAATTTTTCTGTCCATTGCCTCGAACATACTTTGGTAAGAGCCCGGCGTCTCCGTTTCGAGGCATTCGCCAAACGCTTTGGACAAGGAGCCGTAAACGAGGCCGCCGTTTTGGACTTCGTAGTTTTTTTGTCCTGGCGCGGTACCGAAAAAGGCTATTTGCGGGGCAAGCCCGGGCGCATCGGGGCTGAATTGGTTATCAGTAGCCTTGTTAGTGGGTGGTGGATTGGCCAGGCCAAATCTGAGTGGCTTGTCTACGCCCCGGCAGGGTTTATTTGTCTTTGGTAAAGTTCGTATAGAGCGCGTACCATCCCCGGAGTGACAGGCATCCAGCAGTACCAGTAGTTGTCCATCGCCGGTATCGCCGATCTTTTGCCGGATGGCGCGCAAGTCTGTATTCAGCAGGTCATCGGTCAGGTGGAGCGCTCCATTATAAGCGAAAGCCGTATCCTCGTAAAAAGGGCAGTCATAAGGGATCAGGGTTTCGTCGAAACCATCCGGTTCGTCCAGTGGGCTGAGGTCGGTGATTTGCTGGCCGTGTAGCGAGAAATGCACCAGTACAATATCGCCGGGCCTGACCATGCCGGCGGTTCTGGACAGTGCATTGCGGATCGCTTGCTTGGTAGCCTGCTCTTCGGTCAGCGAGATCACCTGAAAGCCCCGGTCTTTCAGTAGAGGCCCCAGCATTGCTACATCTTCCTTGCCGTGTATGTCCAACCAGTTGGTATCCTGGTAATGACTGACACCAACCAAAAGGGCAATTTTTTGAGATTGTGCGGTCAATAGCCAGGGATTGCATAGGCAGCCACATAGGAGGTACCTCAAAACCATAATTTTCGCTGTGAAAAGGTAAAATTTATTGTTGTTCTTTTCTTGTTTCGCTCGCCGCACATGGTTCCTTCCCCGATCAGCGCCAATTGGCGCACAATCTCCGCCGCTTGGTCTATGGAAACAATATTGTCTTGACAATATTTTCCCCTCAAGCATAGGCCGGTAATGTCGTAAACGCCCATTTCCTGGGAACCACCATAGTATTCTATTCTAAACTCCGCACTATTGAGCAGGGAAAAACTTTTGCGGATATCGGGATCGCGGAAAATGGTGGCGGCAATATTAAGCAATGCTTTGGCATTCATGGTACCGGCTTTGAAGGTGTGCTCCTGCCTTCCGTTGGCACCCCGGTGAACAATGGAAATTTGCACACCGGGGCGGACTTCTTCCAGTATATTCAAGGCGTTGAAAAGGTCACGTACCGGTTGTTGATTAATCGTAATTATAGTATCTCCCACTAAGGCATCCGCATCGGGGCTGGCTGGCGAGCCGGGTACTACATCGGTTATATATACTTCCTGTTGTTCCAGATTTTCCCCGAAAGCGAGACCCAAATAGGCACGATTGGTTTGGCCATTTTCCAGGATGTTTTCCAATATGCCCTTTAATAGCCCTGATGACAGGACCATCCTTATTTTAGGAGAGGAAGAGGCGCCCGGGAAGGCGGCCCTGGCAAAATCGGTCACCAAGCCAAGGACTTCGTTACGCGCATTGAACACCGCCCCGTCTTCAGGGGCTGCCTCCTGCGCGGAGCGGAAAAGGAAGCACCCATTGCGGTTATTTCCCATAATGCCGTCTATAGTTTGTCTGGCGTATCTGGTTTTATCCAGTGGATGGGCATACATCACGGATGTTTCACCATCTATTTTGCTTTCCCGGGCGACCATTGCTGCCCGGTTGGGTGCTGCCCCCGTCGTACCTGTTATCGATAATATCGCCACATCGTAAAACATATCCTTCCCAACCAACTGCAATTTTATGATATTGCCATGCATGTCGCGCCCGGTCACGGCCCCGGCTTTGGTGGACGCCAAGGCCACTGCTTGTGCGGAACAGACCAGATAGTCGGTGTTATTTAACTGCGTAACAAACCCGGTAAAGAGGGTTTTTTCTGGATGCGTTGTAGCATTTATGGTGGCTGATTTACTGCGATTGGCCAAGGCATCGGCAAATTGGTCTACTTCGATGGCGTAAATACTGGGTAGGGTGCTATGCTGTATATTAGTGGAAGCAGGGTCGCTCTTTGGCGCATTCATATTTTCTGGGAACCTATCAATAGGAATATTAGTGGAATCTACTGGCCACATGGTAGAGTCTCCTGAACTATTTACTGATCTATTAACCGGAGGGTCTATTCTTGATATAATCCACCCTGCCACCAAAAGCAATAGTAATCCTACTACCAATACCCATCTACGCCATAATCCGCTGGAGGCATTACTTATTGGTGAGGCACCTGGCCCTACGGACAATTTTTCTGCTGCTAATTCGGCCTCTGCTTGTTGACGGGCTTTTTCAAAAAAGCCCTCTTGTTCTAATTCGTCGCGTATCGCATCCAATTGGGATTTATGGGCGGCGGCTTTTTGCTGAAAAGTCTGTACAAAAAACTGGTATTCAGCCCATTCGGAAGCAAAGGCTTCATCAGTATGCAGGCGTTTTTCAAAGTCGCGTTGCGCGGCGGCGGAGAGACTGCCCCGGATATATTGCTCGAACAAATCGAGATGGTGGAATTGTTGCATGATGTTACAAGGTTGACACTAGATGGTTAAATAAAATAAAAACCGTCACAGTCTGAATTGAATAGGCGACCAGTTTTACCGAAAGGAGTGCAGTTGCCTGGTTTTTTTAGCATTATGGCTTGTCTTTAAACTTATTCTGTTTTAATCGCGCTTTGTTTCGGTCGAAAAGGCTTTTCAGGTAGCGTACCTGCTCCGGATACCGTTGGAACAGTGCCGCTCTGAGATCGCCAAATGCACGGGATTTATCCACATTGATGCTTGTTCTGGTATCGTTGGTGTTAAATTCCATTCGGTAAGTGGCGGCTATTTGATCGGATATTTCTGCCTCACTGTAGGGATTTTCTGCGGCGATAAAACGTAAAGTAAAGTAAAGGGTCAGGATAAACCTTGGGCGTGGATTGAGGCTTTCCAGGCAGGTGCGCACAATGCCCCAGTTTTCGGGGTCATGGCGTATTTCGTCCAATCGTTCCAGCTCCGACTCGCTCAAAGTATCGGTACCCTGCGCTTCCACCGCCTGGTCAAAGGCCGGCTCGCCCGCCTGATGTTCTCCATCATTGTTGATGGCCTCTTCGTTGCTATCCAGCCAAACGGACTCCTGCAAGTCGATCGGAAGGTAACGTCCCCTGCGTTTACACTCCCTGATATAGCGGTTTTGGGCCGTCTTTTGAAGGTAACTGCGCTTGCTTCTAATATCTGCCCCCGTTTCCCAAAATGGTATAACCGCCAGCCACGCATCGTGGTAAGCGTCTTGGGCGTCAGCCTCCGACCCCTTGTTTGCAAGTACCCATTTCAAAAATGGCGGGTACTGTTCTTTGTAAAGTTGTTTCAGCATGGTTGGTGTCCGTCTTATTTTATACAGAGTCCATGAGGGTTCAAATATTAGCAAGCGTACCCTAATATTTTTCAATTCTCCTCAATATTTATTTTTTTCCAAACTGCTTGCTAAAAAAACCACCCGGCCCTGCTCCTACCAGCAAAGGGCAGCACCAACGGCGCCCAGTAAATTTTCACCACTCACCAAAAGTACATCTACCATGCAAAAACACTTTTCTCACTTTCTGTTCTGTATATTTCTGCTGGCAACGGCCAATGCCCATGCACAAAGTAGCGGCTTTATCTTCGGGGTGGAAGCCGGTTTTGGCTTGCATACCGTCAAATTTTCAGATTCAT
Source organism: Bacteroidota bacterium (assembly GCA_963169325.1). Lineage (GTDB taxonomy): Bacteria > Bacteroidota > Bacteroidia > Chitinophagales > Saprospiraceae > M3007. The sequence continues at coordinate 6,312 of CAUJEY010000150.1, read as the reverse complement.
ACCAAGACTATTTCATCCAGGAAACGGGCGTATCTTACGTTAACTCCCGCCGGAGCGGCCTACAGGGTGGCCTGCGATTCGGTTGGCAATTCGACCGCAACTTTGCCGTAATAGCGGCGCCCTCCATCATGCAAAAAGGCACGCGCTACGAGACTGCGGAAAACGGAACCTTTGAATTCACGGACCGGAATGGCGTACCATTTACCGCCGTAGGCTTTGTCAAGTGGACCGAGCAATATACCGCTATCCAGGTGCCGTTGCTGCTTACAGGCCGCCTGCCACTCTTGGGGGAACGTTTTGGCTTGACCTTGGCTGCGGGCCCCAGTTTTAATTTTTTGCTGAGCGGCAAAGGCGAGGCCACACTGGAGACCCAGACCAAGACCACGCCCCTTGATTCCTACAAGATCAATTTCGGCAGCAGCCGCACCGATGATTATTCGGGCTTCGATGCCAGCGTTGTGTTCGCGCCGGGTATGGCGTTTGATCTCGATGAACAAGGCGCCTTTCGACTGTTCGCCGAAGCCCGTTTCGATATCGGCCTCCGCGATATGTACACCCAGGAACGCAAGGATTTTCTCGCCGACGGGGGTATTGACATTCTGGGAACCCGCAAGATGCGCAGTACCGTGCTAACCATCGGTGTAAATTTTTGTCCCGGTTGCCTCTGGGAATAATGGAAGGTTTTCTCACCTTTTACCTATCTCATCCGCTCACGATCTACTGTAAAAGATGAAAGTCTGCCTGAACTGTAACGCTCTCAACGAACTGACCGCCGCAGCCTGCAAAGCTTGCCGGATGCCCAACAAATTCGCACCGACGGCAGCAGAGCCACCGCAACAACAACTGCCAGCCACCATAACCTGCCGCAATTGTGGTCATGATACCCAAGGCCAGGAGCGCTGCCCGGGTTGCCGGTTTCCGGTGGGTCCCACCGTGCAGACCAGCGCCAGGCGGGCGCATGCGACGCCCGGACTGCATTTCTCCGCCCAATGGATCAATAACTTTTAACCAATCACAAATCACAAAAATGGCACGACGCGAAATACAAGTATTTAACATGTCCTTTCTGGATATGATGACCAATTTTTTGGGGGCGGTCATCATACTCTTTCTGCTCTCTGCCCAGAACATCTCCAAGTCGCCCGGTGGCGGCGTGGTGCGGAAGGTAGAAGGAAGTTATGATGCGGATCGCCTGATACTTCATGCGCAGGTGGCGGGGTTGCAGATAGAGGATACCCTGCTGGTGATCGTCAAAGACAATGAAGCACTGCGCCAACCGGCAATAGCCCACTCTGGGGGCAATGGGCGCGGAAAGGGCAACCCGCCCGGGCAAGGCTCCATGGTGGATACCGCCGGGTTAACCGCAGCCAAGGACCGACAAATGGAGGCTATCTTCATAGAATCGGCAAGTACTTCGACCTGCAACGACGCCGGTACCCCCAACGCAAACGACGATACCTATACCATCTCCCTTAAAGTCGTCAAGACCGGTAAAACTGGCGTAAGTTGTTTGGTGGGTGGGAAGACAGTGGCCTACAATACCAACGTCACCTGCGGCCCTTACCGAATCAGCGACGGCCCTCAAGTTATAGTGGCCCGCGACGCACAAAACGCGACCCTGAGCAGCAAACCACTGACCATCAACCCACCGTCCTCCTGCTCCGGCTCGCCACCGGCCCCCGGCCCGGCTACGCCTGAAGCGCCCGGCATGGTTAACTTCTATGCCAACTGGGAAGACCCGACTGACAAAGTGAACATTTACGTCAAAAAAGGCAGTGCTTGGGTGTATGGCGGGCGCACCTCTGATCCCAGGATTGGGGAGTTCAGTGAATTTCAGTCCAAGACCAGCGCGTGGAAAAAGAAAAACACCAATGTCGAAACAGTTCGCCAGTTGCAGACCTTCATCCCGGGCACCTATCAAGTCTATCTGCACTACAAAGGCAATAAAAATCCGCAGAAAAACAAGACCGAGGTGCCGGTTACGCTGTGGTTGCTCAATAAAAAACATCCGGGCGATTCCAGGCGGTTTGACTATAAAATACCTTTTTCCAAAAAAGGGCCCAAAAATGGCGGTGTTCAGCTTTTGAAAACCGTGGAAATCACCCCAGATGGCAAATTCATCATTCGGTAACTTAACCCATTACAATTATGACCCAACAAGTTTTTTCTAATGCCCGTGCCGTCAACCTGGCCATCAGCATTTTAGCAGCCTTTGTTTTTTGGCAAATCATGAGTATCCTGGCCGATCTGACGGCGGGTAGTGCGTTATATCCAATCTTCCGGGTACTGGGTGGCCCTGGCGTGGTTTTTGTCAAAATACTGGCTTACCTCGTCTTTATCTTCGGCATTCTTGATCTGCGCGACCGTAGCCGCCATCTCCGCAAAGAACAACAGGGCTTTCAAATAGGCTTGCTGCCCTTGCATGAACAGCTGGTACTAACGCCTGATGAAGTAGAGCAGATCAAGCGGGAAGCGCTGAAAATGGAGCAAAAGGGCCAACACTTTTTTGTGCCCACCATCATCAAAAAAACGTGTACCCACTATCGCAACGACAACAATATCAGCGATACCATGCAAGCGCTCGACGGGCACCTGGACGCGAGCCTGAAAGAGCAGGAAGGACAGCTGGAAACCGTGCGCTACATCATCCAAACCGTACCCATGCTGGGATTTATCGGCACCATCATCGAGCTGACATCTTCGCTGCGTCTCGTCAAGAATTTCCAAAAAACAGGGGACATTACTGATGTTAGCAATGCATTGTACAGTGCGTTTGATGCCACGCTGGTTGCCTTGAGCCTCACTATTGTGCTGACCTTCCTGTATCACCGCCACATGGAGAGCCTGGATGTGTTCTTTGCGCAAGTAAAGAGCTACGTGATGGACAATTTGATCGCGCGGATTTATAAGCGGTAAAAAATATCCGGGACGAGGCCAGGGAAATATTCCAAAAGGGAGCTCCAGATCACGATTGCCCGCTTTGGCATGTACTTGTGTTCGCTGCTTTATCGGTTCCTATTTTTTTTTGGTTCGCATTCCAGCAGGATTTGCAAATGTTTGGAAACCGTCGGCCTTGCCGTGTCGAAATTTGCCGCAATCGCCCCTGCCGACAAGGACTGTGCGGCAAGCAAAAGCAGGATAGCCCTTCGCGTCGGATCGGCTATGGCCTGGAAAACATCACGTCTTAAATTCATTGCGTAGTTATTTGGCTACAAATGTATGTGAAGCCATTTGGCTACGCAATTTTTTAGAGAAAATTTTTTTGTGAAATTTTAAAGGTGCTGCGTTGCCTTGTAGGCCAATCGTCCTGGTCGCTTAAAGGACCGGAGCGGGCCGAATATGGCAGTCCCATTGGTTTTCAAAGGTAGTAATAGCAAATGCCGTCTTTGATGATCAACTGGTGCCCGCCGGGATGAATATTTTCGGACAGACAAACGCCGAATGAGTACAGGATGCTTAATTGAGCATCACAGCCCGGTCGCCCTGTAAATTTTTATTTGATTTCCTTAACTTTGCGGCATGAATAAGACGCCAGCCATCCAAACTTCCAATTTCAATACCGACCTAAAGCTCAAAGGCTTTAAATCATATGAAATTGACAGCGAATCGACAGTGGTCCGCAACTACAACCGGAAAGACTTTTATAAAATTTGCCTGAACAACGGCAAGAACATCATTCATTATGCAGACAGGAGTTTTGAAACGGATGGCAGCGTGTTGTTTTTCGGCAACCCGCACATCCCGTATGCCTGGCAAATTATCTCCACCACCTATACCGGCTATGCCTGCCTTTTTTCGGAGGATTTTCTGAAAAGCACCGACCGCTCGGCAAGCCTGCAACAGTCGCCATTGTTCCAAATTGGAGGCACGCCTATTCTGCAACTGAACCCGGAACAAAGGGATTTTGTGTCCTCCATATTTCGGCGGATGATTGCGGAGCAGGAAACCGATTATCAGTTCAAGGATGAACTGCTGCGCAATTACATTCAACTGCTTATCCATGAGGCATTGAAGATGCAGCCTTCGGAAAACTTTTCCAGGCATAATAATGCAGCCGGACGTATTGCATCCGTGTTCCTGGAGCTGCTCGAACGGCAATTCCCTATTGAAAGCGTGGACCATCCATTGGAGATGAAGACCGCTCAGGATTTTGCCCAAAGACTTTCCGTCCACGTTAACCACCTGAACCGCTCCGTAAGAGCGGTGACAAGCAAGCCGACATCGGCGCATATTGCCGAAAGGGTCATCGTGGAAGCCAAGGCATTGCTGCATCATACGAACTGGAGCATAGCCGAGATTGCCTATTCGCTCGGCTTCGAATACCCGACCTACTTCAACAACTTCTTCAAAAAGATGACCGGCACTTCGCCCACGGCTCTTCGGCTTCAAATTGTTTGAATTCCTTAATGATTGGTTTGGAAATCATTACCGGCGGGGGTAATGCCTGGACCACCTTTGTGTGCAATAAAAACAGGAGCATAAGTGCTCAGGAAAACTCCACAAGGGATATGAGCCAAACCAACAAAGACATTTTTGACAGAATGAAAGCGGGAGAGACCATACGGTTGGACGACCCGCAATACCAAAAAGTATGGGAAGTCGTTACCCGCACGCTAAGACTATCCGTAGCGCTGAACGCTTCCACCGACGTTGACCAGGTACGCCAACGGTTGAGTGAAATGACGGGTTCCAAAGTGGATGATACTACTATGGTGTTCGTTCCTTTTTACACCAATTTTGGCAGGTTTATCCAAATAGGCAAAAATGTATTTATAAACCATGCCTGTACCTTTCTCGATATGGGCGGCATCACGATAGAAGATGATGTTTTAATAGGGCCGAAAGTCAACCTTATTACAGAAAATCATCCGATAGACCCGGGCGACAGAAAAGCACTTGTATTAAGTCCGGTTGTGGTCAAACGCAATGCCTGGATTGGCGCTTCCGCTACCATATTGCCCGGAGTGACCATTGGCGAAAACTCGGTGGTGGCGGCAGGCGCCGTAGTGACTTCCGATGTGCAGCCCAATACTATCGTGGGTGGTGTACCGGCGAGAATAATCAAAAAGATATAAAATAATGTATCAAGTTCAGTCAATGTAAAAGTTGAACTCATTAAATATCGAGCAATCAATGAAAAAGAGAAATTCAATTATTGCGACCCCCTCAAGGAGGGAATTTATCCGGCAAACTGCCGTTGCAGGAGCAGGAATGACGCTCTTGGGAAACAATTTTTTGTTCGCCGATAATAAAAGCAATATAATGGCCAAAAATATCAAATCAAAAGGCTTTGCAGCCAAAGACACGTCGGAAAAACTGAGCCGTTGGGAATTTGAAAGAAGACCGATGGGCGACAATGACGTGCTCATTGACATAAAATTCTCCGGAATCTGCCACTCGGACATCCACCAAATGAAAGGAGATTGGGGGCCGCAGCAATATCCCCAAGTCCCGGGGCATGAGATTGCCGGAGTAGTATCGGCGGTTGGAAAAAATGTGACCAAATTTAAAGTTGGCGACCATGCGGGCGTCGGCTGTATGGTTGACAGTTGCGGCACTTGTGAAAGCTGCAAACATGGCGCGGAACAGCACTGCGATAACAACGCCACACTTTTTACTTATGGCTATCCTGATGCTAACTCGCCTACCGGAATAACGCAAGGCGGTTATGCCAACAACATTGTGGTGAAGGAAGATTTTGCCATAAAAATCCCCAAGTCCATCAGGCTGCAAGACGCCGCACCGTTGCTTTGTGCAGGTATTACAACGTACTCGCCCCTTGTAAAGGCATCCATTAAAGCAGGTGATAAAGTGGGTGTGGCCGGCATCGGCGGCCTTGGTCACATGGCTATTATGCTGGCAAAAGCCAAAGGTGCGGAAGTATTTGCTTTCACAACCTCTCCGGACAAAAAGGAAGATATTCTTGCCTTTGGCGCGAAAGAGGTAATCGTTGTTGATACGATTGATAAGCTGAAACCATACAACAAGTCTTTGGATTATATGATTTCGACGATCCCGGTACAATTTGATGTCGCCGCTTATGTTGCACTGGTAAAACCTTATGGTACTTTTACCCAGGTTGGAATGCCTGTCGGCTTTCAATTAACAATAAGCAATCTGGCATTGGCAGCCAGCCGGGTGAATTATAACGCTTCGCTTATTGGGGGGATACCTCAGGGCAGACGCATGAACATAGAGCAGTATTTTAGCACAATTTCCATACGTTTGTTGGGAAAACGAAATAATGGAAATAGAAAATTTGTTGGGCGGTCTTTTGGATCATCTGAACGAGGTTCCGGAACCCCGCCAGAG
>CAUJEY010000149.1 GCA_963169325.1 Bacteroidota bacterium | reverse complement strand
GCGGCCGTTGGCTAACATCAGAAATTCGAGGTCGAACAGAAAGCGATCAGTCGTCGTTTCCAAAAAAATGGTTTTCCCGGCTTTATCAAAGGCCTTGAGGCCGCATTGGGAATCATCGATAGGCTGGCGCAGCACATTGCGCAGCAACCAGCGCAGCATTTGCGACAGCCGGCGGCGAAAGGTGGGCACATTGGCATAATACGCCGTGTCGCGATTGCCGGCTGCTATCCCGCCATGAACGTGCAACACCTCCACGACGCGGCGCATACTGTCGATGGTATAAGGAAAATCGATATCAGTCACCAAAATAAGGTCGGCGTCCGAGGCTTGTACGCCTTGCCGGAGCGCATAACCCTTGCCGCGATTCACGGTATAACTCACCACGCGGGCGCCGGGCGCCAGGGTTTTCAGGCGATTAAAATTTTCTTCCGTCGCCTGGTGTGCCGAGCCGTCGTTCACCACGATCAACCCGGTATCATCTACTAATCCGGCCAGCGCTTTTTGAAGATCGGCAAACTTGACGGCCAATACCTGTTCCCAACCCGGCTGGGGGTTGTAACACGGCACGATGACCTGGAGGCGAACGGGTGGACAGTGCAAAATAAAGCGTGTAATTTTTGGTGCGCGCAAAAGTAGGAAAAGTATACGGACGACACGCTGTAAGCGAAGGGTGTTTCAACAGTGGCGGCATTTATGAAATGGCCCCCGCTTATGCCGTCCAACCCTCCAACCAGAAACCCCTTCTAATAAACCAGCCCGATCTTTTCCCGCACCGTATCCATGGTTTCCACCAGGTCGAGCGTAAAATCGAGGGGTACACGGTCGCTTTCCAGCAGACCGTTGGATATACATTCCATAACGTGCGCTGCTTCGAAATGATAGCCCCATCCTTGGTACGGAAATTCTGCTTCGCGCCGGATTTCCTCCCGGCCTTCGTATTGCGATACCGTTACTTTTTGGGTATGGTGCCAGCGCGGATGCAGGTAAATGGCGCCCTCGGTTCCGTAGAGCCAGGCTTCCACAGGGGTGTTTGCGGCGACGGTGGAATGCCCCAGGGCCAGTTGGTTGTCGGGGTAACGGAAGGTAAACGCGCAGGATTCGTCCACGTCCGTCCGGGTAAAGGAGGCTGCGGCCAGGATGTCTTCCGGCAGCGGTTTGCCTAAAACGAACAGCGCCAGCAGGGCAGGATATATACCTATATCTAACAAGGAGCCCCCGCCCAACGCTTTGTTGTAAACCCGCGAATGCGGATCGAACGGCAGATGGTAGCCAAAATCGGCTTTTACCGTGTGTATTTTCCCTATCGCCCCTTGGTCGGCCAGGGCCAGGGCGTAATCTACAGCTGGAATAAAACGCGTCCATAGCCCTTCCATCAGAAAAGCCCGGTTCCGGCGCGCGGTGCTCACCATACGTTTGGCTTCGGCCAGGTTCATGGCAAATGGTTTTTCGCAGAGCACCGGTATGCCGTGCTCGAGGCAAAGCAACGCATTTTCAGTGTGCAGGATGTGGGGCGTGGCGATATAAACGGCATCGAGGCCTGGGCAGTGTACGATATCGTCATAGCGTCCGTAAGCGTTTTGCGCGCCAAATTCGGCGGCAAACGCTGTGGCACGTTCTAATGAAGTGGACGCCACGGCATGGATTTTGGCATTGGGCAGGTGCTGCATATCTTCAGCAAACTTCCGGGCAATTTTTCCCAAGCCGATAATGCCCCAGTTGAAGATTTTTTCCATTTCAGGTTTTGACTAATTTTGATAAAAAAACTTTTGCCGAAAGGAGACGACATAGCAAGAATACGATGTTTATTTGTCAGGCTTTATTTAATCATTATTTAACCAATCAATTTTTCTGTATGAAGAGGTTTCTACTCGGCTTGGCGTTGCTATGCTTCAGCGCCGGCATTGCTTTAGGGCAAAGATCCGTTACCGGCAAAGTAACGGATGAACAAGGTGAACCGCTAATTGGTGCTACCATTACAATACCCGGTACCAATCTCGGCGCCAAAACGGACCTGGAAGGCGCATTTCGCCTGAATGTTCCCGCAAATGCTACGGCATTAAAATTTTCCTACACGGGCTATGCTTCCAAAGAAGAAGCGCTTACCGCCAGTAACGTGTATGAGGTCGTCCTTCAGGTAAATGAAAACATCCTGACGGAAACGGTCATCACCGCATTTGGCCAAAAAAAGGACAAAAGTAACCTGGGCTACTCCGTTACGGAAGTCAGCGCAGCGGAACTGACGACGGGCCGGACGACCAACGTAACCAATGCGCTTGCCGCCAAAGTGCCCGGTATCCGGGTTTCCGGCACGGGCGGTTCGTTTACCGGTTCCAGTATCATCATCCGCGGTTTCACCACTTTTACCAGCAGCAACCAGCCACTTTATGTCGTTGATGGTATTCCGATCGATAACAGCGGTGGCGGTACGCCCCTGCAAAACGGTCCGGCATTGTCCAACCGCGCGATCGACATCAACCAGGAGGACATCGAAAGCATCAGCGTACTGAAGGGCGCTGCCGCTACGGCCCTCTACGGCTCCCGCGCGGCGAGCGGTGTGATCCTGATCACTACAAAAAAAGGCAAAGCCGGTCAGAAAAATTCGGTGACCTACTCGGCAAACTATGCCATGCAGGAAGTAAATCGCACTCCGGACTATCAAAATGAGTACGGACAAGGCGCCGGCGGTGCTTTCAACGCATCTGCTATCTCCTCCTGGGGCCCGCGTATCCAGGGCCAAAAAGTGATCTTGCCGCCCAGCTATCGCAACAAGTTGGTGAGCCAGGATGACTCCGTGGCGCTGACAGCCTACCCGGACAATGTGCGCGACCTGTTCCGCCGAGGCAGCAACATGCAGCATAACATCGGCTTCCAGGGCAGCAAAGACAACATGACCTACCGCTTGTCGATGGGTTATCTCGACGACCAGGGCGTGCTCGACAACAACCGGTTGAAACGTTATAATATCGGGTTGAATGCCGCTTATGACATCACGAGCAAATTGAACGCTTCGGTCTCCGTCAACTATGTGAACAATAGTTCGGACCGGACACAACAAGGCAACCAGCTATCCAACCCATTGTTTCGTTCCTGGTTTACCCCTCGTTCCTGGAACCTGAGCGGGCTGCCCTTCGAGGATGCAACCGGCAACCAGTTGCACTACGATGCAGCTGTGGATAACCCGTATTGGAGTATCAAGAATAACTTGTACGATGACCGGGTCAACCGTATGTTCGGTAACTTCGGCCTGCGTTATCGCTTGCTCGACTGGTTGAGCGCCGATTATAGAGTGGGCGTCGACTATTACAGCTTTGATTACCGGGGATACGATCAATTCGGCGTCCGGGGTAGTGCCAATACAAACTCGCAGAACATCGGTGGTATTCTGGAAGGTCGCGATATTTCGCGGGTGTTGAACTCCTACTTCACGCTGACAGGTACCCGCAGAGTGGCCAGAGACTTCGATCTGAACTTTGTGCTCGGCCAGGAGACGGTGGATGATAACTCCAGTACCAGCAGTGTAATCGGACGCGGTCTGACCGTGCGCAATTTCCGCAATCTGAATGCGAATACTTCTTCGTACTTCCCCACCTACTCCCTTAGCCAGGGTCGGATCATAGGTGTGTTCGGAAATGCCACGGCGATATATCGCAACTTCGCAACGATCGACCTTTCGCTTCGGAACGACTGGAACTCCACCCTGCCGAAAGGCAATAACTCCTATCTGTACTATTCCGTAGCAGGAACGCTGAACCTGACCGAGGCCATCCCATCCCTCAAATCAAAGTGGCTTAGCCTGGCCAAAGTACGCGCCAACTACGGCCGCATCGGTCGCTCCAGCCTGCGTTATTCCACTGATTCCTATTATGTGACGGCTAACCCGGCCGACGGCTTCGGTCCGAACATTCAATTTCCATTCAAAGATCTTCCGGGCTTTACGCTGTCCAATACAGCCGGCAACCCGAATCTGGAACCGGAATTTACCACCACCGCCGATCTCGGTCTCGACCTCTCGGTATTTGACGATCGCCTTAGCCTCGAGCTCACGCGTTACCAGCAAAAAACAACCAACGTTATCCTGAGTGTACCCAACTCGTCGGCTGCCGGTATTGCCGCCGTCGTGCTCAACGCGGGTAGCCTGGAAACCAAAGGTTGGGAAGCCGGTCTGACTATTACGCCGGTCAGAACCAAAAACTTCACCTGGTCTACCATGTTTAATTTCACCCAGTTCAAATCTACCGTAGTGAATCTGGCGCCTGGTGTAGCCAATATTTTCCTGGGCGGTTTTGTAACGCCGAATATCCGTTTGGTGGAAGGGGATGAATACGGACAGATTTACGGCAGCGCCTATAAGCGCAATGACAACGGCGAACTGCTGCTCAATGCAAACGGCCTGCCGCAACCGACCGCTAACGTACAGAAGATCGGTAACCCGAACCCAAAATACACTTTGGGTATCAACAACAACTTTAATTTTAAAGGCTTATCGCTCAACGTGTTGCTCGATATTCGCGAAGGCGGGGATATTTACTCCCGGAACTTAGCCGATATTCAGCGCAACGGCGCCGGCGCCGAAACGGCAGAATTCAACCGCTTCAACGACGATGGCACCGTGGCTACACCTTATAAATATGAAGGCGTATTCGACGCAGGCACTCCGAATGCAGGTCAGGTAAACGGCGGTGATGTAGAAAAGCGCGTAACCGCTGAACAATACTGGGGCAACTCCGGCAAGTTTGTTGCTGCGGAAGGTTTCATCTACGGTGTTTCCTGGTTCCGGGTGCGGGAAGCGGCATTGAGCTACGCCCTGCCCAAAAGCTGGTTGAATAAAACGCCGATAGGTGGTCTTGAACTCGGCATTTTCGGCCGGAACCTCTTCCTCAGCTCCCCGGACCATCCGCACCTTGATCCGGAGCAAAACGCACTGGGTATCAGCAATGCATCGGGCCTCGAGTTCAACGCATTGGCTTCTATGCGCACCTACGGTGTCAACCTGCGGTTGACGCTTTAATTCCAATATCGCCTGATGATTCAGGGATATATTTTGAAAAATTATTTTGTTTCAATCACAAAACATTAAAAATCAGGAATTTATGCAACTGAATAAGTTCTTCAAATATGCGGTACTGGTGCTGGGTGTTTCCTTTTTGCCTGCGTGCAAGGATTACCTTGACATCAACGTGAGCCCCAACTCGGTGCTCGACGCGCCCATCGAACAACTCCTTTTTTCCTCTTCCACCACGGTGGGATTTTTTGGTGGCTCAGATTTACACCGCTTCAGTGCCTTGCTGGCCCAACAATTTGCCGGCCAGGGCCAGGGTGCAACCACCCAAAACCAGGAATACGAGCGGTATAATATCCAGGGTTCCGACCTGAACAACGTGTGGAACCTGGCCTACGCTACTACTCTTAGCGACCTGGAATTGGTCATCCAGAAAGCAGGTACGGAAAACAGCCCGCACTTTGCAGGAGTGGCCAAAATTCTCAAAGCGTACACGTATCAACTCCTTGTTGATGCCTGGGGCAAAGTGCCTTATACGGATGCCTTGAAGTTTACAGAGAACACGAAGCCGGCTTTTGACAACGGCGATGCGATTTACGCTGACCTGGACCGCATGCTCGATGCGGCTATTGTTGATTTGAATGCTGCGACATCCGTCAAATCGCCCAGCGCCTCCTCTTCGGCTATTTTCCCGGAGGGGTTTGCCGCGGCTAAAGTGAAGTGGGAAAAATTGGCGAATACGCTGAAACTCCGCATGCTGATCCACCAGAGCAAAAAGGATAAGGCAGGCACGGTGAGTAAGATCGCCGCTTTGGTCAATTCCGGCGCCAAATTCATGGAAGGTAATGCCGACAATTTTCAAACGGCGTTTGTCAACCTGCCCCGCCGGCAAAACCCGATCCATCAGTTCGAACTCGACCGGGTGAACCAGTTCTTCCCGAATGCTACGCTGGTTGATCTGATGAATGCAAATAACGATCCGCGCCGCCCGCGCTACTTTACGCCGTTCCCGTTCACCCGTCCTGTTGAAACGGCCACGTATACCGGGGCGAAAGCCGGCGATGCGCCCTCGTTCAAGTATTCCCGCATGCATATTTACCTGCGCGGCGACTCGACGAACACCACTCCCGTAGTGGCGCAGGCAGACGGTTCCATCACCAACACCGCTTATACCTATAATGGTACAGCGCCCGTGCGGATGCTGACTTTTGCCGAGTATAATTTTATCCGCGCTGAAGCAGCCGTGTATGGTGCACCCGGTGATGCCGAACAATTTTTTCAAGCAGGTATTCGCGCTGCCATGCAGGGCGCCGGCGTAGCCACAGCCGATATTGATGCCTATATCGCCGCAAACGGCGCCCTCACCGGCTCCGACGACGACAAAGTGCGCAGCATCATCGAAGAAAAATTCGTCGCCAATTATGGTGTGATCATGGAGGCCTGGAACGACTGGCGCCGCACCGGCTATCCGGCTATCACCATGCCGCCGAATGCACTGACCAACTTCACGCCGCGCTCGCTCTTCTACCCGCAATCGGAAATCGACCTGAACCCGAATGCGCCGGCTCAAAAAGCCGATATGAGCGAACGCGTGTTCTGGGATGTTCAGTAAATGAGGTTACTTTGAGGGTTTGAGGGTTGGAAGGTTAGAGGGTTTGAAGGTTTCTGGTTGGAAGGTTACTCTAACCAGAAACCCTCTAACCTTCCAACCCTCAAACCTTCCAACCTTCCAACCCTCTAACCTTCCAACCTTCTAACCCTCAAACCTTCAAACCCTCAAACCTTCTACCCTTCCAACCAGAAACCTTTTTTAAGCAGCTGTTCCCTGAGGCCTGCTTTAACCTCCTCGCCCGCAAATGCCGCCTCCACGGCATTCAAATTGCATCGCAGCAATTCTGTTTTCCCCCAGCCGAACACTTGCTCCAGTTTCTGATATTCCGCCGTCAATGTCGTATCGGATATGGTGCGGGCATCGGTATTGATGCTCAGCGAAACGCCGGACCGGTAGATTTTATCAGCGGTGTGATCGGTGATCCGGGCATATACATTTGTCTGTATGTTGCTGGTCGGGCACACTTCGAGGTGAATATTTTCCTTTTTTAAAAAATCCATTAAAGCGGGGTCTTCCGTGCTTCTGACGCCGTGCCCGATCCGGCGCGGCTTAAAATGTTTCAGGGTCTCCCAAACGCTGTCGGCGCCGCGCGCCTCGCCGGCATGGGCCGTGCAGGGAATACCTTTTTCGTGTGCATAACGGAACGCCGCGATATGATTATCGACCGGGAAACCGGCCTCATCAGAAGCAATATCGAAGCCCACTACGGGGGTGCCCCGGAATTGCTCTACCAGCCGGACCGTTTCCATACTTTGCGCTTCCGAATAATGGCGCAGGGTACACAGAATCAGGCCCGCAGGTATCGCCATTTGTTTCGAGGCCTGCGCGGTGGCCTCCTGCACTGCCTGCACCACGGCTTCGGGGCTCAGGCCTTTTTTGGTATGTTCGAGCGGAGCGAATCGTATTTCGGCGTAAATAACATGATCGGCCTTCAACTGCTCAAAAAGATCGGCCGTAACCAAACGCAGCGCTGCTTCGGTTTGCATCAAATCGATGGCTGCAACGGCACGGGTGATGTAATCTGCCAGGTCGGCGCATTTGGGCGGTGCGATGAAATGGCGCCGGTATTCCTCCGGACTGATCGCCGGATTCAGATTTTTTACGACCCGGAAACTCAGTGAGCAATCGAGATGCAGATGCAGTTCTACTTTAGGCAAGGTGGCAATATCCATTTTATTATCGCTAGGTACTGGGTGATACACTTATTATTTTTCGGGCAAATTAGCACCGGAAAAGCATTTTCCAGCGTTTAGGAACGGGTGAACAATAACTTGTCACTTTCATCTGATTTATTTTCACCCATACGGCCTATCTTTTTGATTAAATAGCGCTGCTATTCGCACAAAAAGATAGTTGTCTGGTTGAAAATAAATCTACCTGAAAGTAACAAGTTATTATTCACCCGTTCCTTAGCCGAAAACACTTTTTCTCATGCACTTTTCCCGTCTTTTCATTTTTGTTTCCCTGACGCTACTCGTCGCGTCTTGCGCCAATTATTCCAAATTTCTCAGCCAGGAACGCGGCATGCTCACCCGGGTGTCGCGCGCGAACCTGAAATCCGAACAAAAACTCGATTCATTGCTGGCTTCCAGTATCCGGCTCATGAACACCGCGCTCAAGCCTGTAAATCCGGCGAAAGGGGGCAAGATGGTGGCACAATACTATGATCAGAACAACGCTGCCATGGAAGCCATCGTGGGGCAGGTGAACAGCGAATTCGTTAAAATGAACTTGCTCGACCAGGGTGTTTTTACCGCTAATTTTATCCGAAAACCCTATGCCAGAGAATTTGCCGATCTGTATCCTAAATTTAAGAAAAAATACAGCCAGGTACAGGCGGCGGCGAAGTTTATCGGATTTTTCGGCAAGGCATTTGGGAAACTGGGGAAACTGGCAGAGATGATCGGGTAAATTGATCTTTTTCCATTAAATTGGACAACGGATTGTAACTTTGGAAGCAAATCGATGTACCTCCCATGCAACACCTGAAATATTGCCCTCGAGTCTGGCCCTTCGTATGCCTCCTTTGCTTTGTCTTTTGCTTGCCCCGCTTGCAAAGCCAAACCGTCACCCAGCAATTTTCAAACCCGGTTAAAATACAGGTGGATGGAGCGCCCAACGCGTTGCTCTATCCTTCCACGATAACCGTAAGCGGCATGCCGGCCAAACTCAGCGGGTTGCGCGTGGGGCTGAACGAACTCATCGGCCTGCAAGCCGATTTCGATATACTGCTCGAAGGGCCCGATGGCACCCGGGTCGTGCTGCTTTCAGATGCATCCGCAGCCCTCACCTTTGCGCTTTACGACATCGACTTCGACCTGGAAGCAGAAAGGGCCTGGCCCGGCGACATGATGACCGACTCGCTTTTCCTGCCCGTAAACGTGCAGGATGGCGACGATATCTGGCCCGCGCCCGGCCCCGGCAACTGGCAACAGCCTTACCCCTCCCTCGCAGCCTTCGAAGGGAAAAACCCAAACGGCGTTTGGAAACTGTACGTCGTGGATGACACGCCTGCACCCTATCAGTTGGTAGTGAATAAAGGCTGGAACCTCCGCATTAGCGCAGGCGCGGCAGCACCCTGCGCCCGACCGGGAACGCCCTACCTCGTGCAAAACGCCCCCTATTCTGCCACAGTGGCGTGGGATACGCATGGCAGCACCCAATGGGACGTGCTGTACGCGCCGGACTCGCTGGCCAAACCGGAGGCTTCCACGCCGCCGACCATCGGAAACGTGGGAAACAGCACCCTTGCCATGAACAATCTGATTCCCGCCACGCGCTATGTCTTTTACGTCCGGGCCGGCTGTGGCGCTACGAAAAGTAAATGGATCGGGCCCCTGCATTTCCTTACGCCCGGCGATATGACTGCGTTGTGCAACACGGCGTCCGATATATCCATCTGTTCGCCGGTCGGGCTCTCGCCGGGTTTGGGCAACGCCTACATACCTGCCGGCTGCTTTTCTGACGGCGAGGGCCCGGAGTCGCTTTTCCGGTTCACAGCGCCTGCTACCGGCGAGTACACCCTTTACGTGGAGCAAGGTGCCGGCGAAGCGGTTCGGTTTCTGTACAAACCCGAAAGCGATGGCTGTACGGACCAGAACTGGCAATGTATTTTCAATGGCATCCATCAATACACCGGTACCTTCGGACCCTTACAAGCCGGCGTGACCTATTACCTGATGGCAGAGCGGACAAACGCGGTTTCGCCCGATTTCCGGTTTAGCCTCAGTCCGGTGGGCGTGGTGACGGACATCGGATTGCATCACATGACTGACCGCTATGCCGTATTATACTGGGCCTGGTCCGACCATCTAACCACCGACCTGGTGTATGGCCCTGCGCCATTCACCCCAAATGCATCTACCGCGCCGGCTGAAACAGGCGTAACCAACAATCAATACCACCCCACAGCCCCGTTTATGGCGCCGGACACCGATTACCAGATTTACCTGCGGCGACGAAACGGCGCGGAAACGGGTTGCTGGGCCGGGCCGCTGACGGTAAAAACCCGGCCTACGTGCGGCGCGGTTACCGATATATCCGTTTCGGCTAAAGGTTTACCTCCCTTCCTGTCTTTCAAAAGCGGCAACGCAACATCCGGTACTTTTGCCTATACCGTCGGCCCGGCGCCGTACCCTTTTCCGATTGAAGGACTGATCGACCCGCTTACCATTATAACCCTGCAAGGCCCCGATTTTAAAACGCATTTTGATAATCTTCAGATTGGCCAAACCTACCAGTGTTATGTGAGAAGAGTGTGTGGCGGCGGCCTTGACCCACAAGCCTGGTATGGCCCCCACACCTTTACGGTGTCCGAAAAATGCCCGCCCGGCGCGGTGGCGACGGCTACCTGTGGCGGCCCGGCGCTTACCGTGGAAACCAACAGCGAATTTGTAGCACCCTTCACTTTCGGCTGCATGAGCCAACCAGGTTTCGGCTGGGGAGGAGGAGGCTTTGTGCAATTCACGCCAAACGTAACGGGGGTGTACGGTTTTCAACAAAAAAATCCGGCGCTGCCGCCCGGCGGGGTTGCGGGCCCGGTACAATACGCCATTCGCCGGCTTGGCACACCCTGTATTGCCGCCAGTTGGCGCTGCCTGGAAGAACTGGACGCTTCCGATACCGGCATCTTCTATACGGATACGTTGCTGGCCGGGGTTACTTACCAGGTGATGCTGACGCCGATGCGGTATAGTTTGCAAAGCATTGATTTTCAGATTGTCGAATGTCCAAATGATTGCCCACCCGTTTCAGGGCTGGTGGCTACCGTGCAAAATGGCGGTACGCAGATCGGTCTGCAATGGAGTGCCGATGCGGCCCACGACAATTTTCTGCTGCGCTACGGCCGGGCGGATCAGGTGAAAGGTCCCGAACATGCCGGGACGATGGAATTCACAACCATAGCCACCACGGCAACACTGGCCGGCTTGTCACCCAATGAATTGTATAAAATTTGGATACGTGGTTCATGCAATGGACAAAAAGGGCCTTGGGTAGCCGTAAAACCTGTGCATACTGCGCCCGTGAGCCGGGAGATAGCAGCGCGTGTAACCACTTGTTCGCCCTGGTGTATGGATGTTACGCACCCTGAAATCAATTATTTCGATACCTGGATTTTTCAGGTCAACCAGAGCGGTACCTACCGGGTGTATGCTGACTTCCCGGGTTTTAACGGCCGGATCAACCTTTTTGAAGACTCTATTGCTTCGAAAAATTGCATTTCCAATCAAATTGAAACCGCAGCACAACCCGGACGAAACCGGTATGCCAGGATGGACCATTTCCTGGAAGCGGGCAAAAAGTACATCCTGCAATTCAGCACCAACCAGCCGGTCACACTTGATCAAGGCGATTTCGATTTGGGAGATGGAAACGTACTGGGTTATTTACTGGGCCCGGCGCCTGTAACGGCTGCCGGCCAATCGGTTTTCAAGGGCCTGTCAGCGGGGGCGCACGGCTCGCCGCCCCAATGGGGCGCACTGACCGTGGAAGCGACACACAGTTGCCTCGACACGGCCGGTTGGACGCACTATTACCACGAAGGCAGCGCGGCCACCGGCTACGCGCCGGATGATGTAATGGTACTCTCCCTCAAAAAAAACGACAACGACATCGGCGATCTGGCCGACCAGACACTCACTGTGCGCCATGTGACACCCGGCAAGATTGTTTACCCAATCAATAACCCGCCGGCGCTTTATGTGACCAACCCGAAGGGCTGGTTCGTCATGGGGCCGTTCTGGCAGGTGATTCCTCAACAACAACCCACGACAGATGTAAGGGTAAGGTTTTATTTTCCTTTTATTGATTTCCTGAATTTTCAAAGTTTTGTCGGTTTCGCCGGCGCAACCCCGCCGGTGAAGCCGGAAGACCTGTTTTTTTATAAAATTAACGGCCCTTACGATCCAAATCCGGCCAACGGGCACGCCGGTGTGCCCGCGGCGCCCATCTACGATGCCGACGGTTTCTGGCAATATGCCAATGGCCCTGCTGCAACGGACTCCACCTGGCGGCTCGGCACCAATGCAAATGGCGACTTTTATGGCGAAACGGTGGTGGCCCGGTTCAGTGGCGGCGGCGGTGGAGCCGGGGGCGGCCCGGGCGGGGCGTTCACGGTAAGTGTAAAAACGTTCTATCCCGAGGAAAATCAACCCGAAGTATTTCCGGTGCCGGCAACTGACGCGGTATACATTCGTTGGAAAACAGCGCCTGCACAAAGCAGTCCATACCGGATTTTCAACGCAGATGGCCGCTTGGTGCAGTCCGGTCGGCTGAGTCAGGAAGAACAGCAAACCGTCGAAATTGGCACGTTTCCGGCAGGCGTGTATTTGTTGTGGTTAAAGACGGAGGCCGGGGCGGTGATGTACCGGTTGGTGAAAATTTGAAGGATTGATACCATGTTTTGATAAAAGGGCTGGAATAACGCCCAATGACGCAATCCCCCCGACCTCCATTCGTTTTCCGGCACAAAGCAACCGAAATGAAACTCCTGCTGCTCTACCTCTTTTTGCCCCTTTTCCTGCCTGCGCAATACTGGGTGAGCCGGGGGAAGTTTATCCAGGTGTCGCGGATTTAATGAAAAGGATCAGTCTGTAAGGGATGACACCCGATTTAAGAAAGATTCCATTCAAAATGGCAGCATATCACACCCCGCATTTGAAACCCCCTACGCTTACAGCGTGACACCGCGGTGAATGGAAATTTACATCAAAGTGGAGCCGCTCCCTTCCGTACCTTCGCAACCGGAATCAACAGTCGCCATGCTCCCGCCCACCCTCCTCACCCACCTCGAAACAACCCTCGGCGCCCGCCTCACCGACGCCAAACCGCTCACCGGCGGCGACATCCACCGTGCCTGGCGCCTGCGCGCGCCCGAGGGCCGGGAATGGTTTGTTAAAACAAATACGACCGCGCAAGCCGCCGCCATGTTCAAAACCGAAGCCCAAGGTCTGGGCCTGCTCGGCGCTTCGAGGGCTATCCGCACACCCAAAATATTCGGCCACGGCTGCACCCCCGACGGCCATGCCTACCTGATACTCGAATACATCCCGCCCGGCTACAAAAACCGCTTGTTCTGGGAAACCTTCGGCCGGGCGCTCGCCAACCTGCATGGCAATACCTCCGAACGCTTCGGCTTCGCGCACGACAATTTTATCGGCT
>CAUJEY010000148.1 GCA_963169325.1 Bacteroidota bacterium | reverse complement strand
CTTTGCCATGCTTTATTTAAAGTCTGGTGTTCCATGATTTTTGTTTTGCCAAGACAAAAATGGAACACCTTTTCTTTTTCAACAAAATATACTTTAGTTAAATACTAAACCTGATGCGCATGCCCCCAAACCCCCAAACCCCCAAACCCCCAAACCCCCAAACCCCCAAACCTCCAAACCTTTCAAACCATCACTCAACTATACAAAACCATGAACATTATAATCCCTATGGCAGGCAAAGGCACCCGGTTGCGGCCCCATACACTCACGGTGCCCAAGCCCCTGATTCCTGTCGCGGGTAAGCCGATCATTCAACGGTTGGTGGAAGACCTCGCCAATGCCTACGACGGCCCGATTGATGAAATTGCGTTCATCATCGGCGATTTTGGCCCCGAGATCGAGCGCGAACTGATCGGCATCGCCGAAGGTCTGGGTGCAAAAGGGAAAATTTATCAGCAGGAAAAGGCCCTCGGCGTAGGCCATGCGATCTATTGCGCCTGGGAAAGCCTGAGCGGCCCCTGCATGATCGCATTTGCAGACACCCTGTTTAAAGCTGACTTTTCTTTCGATACCCAAGAAGATGCCACCATCTGGGTGCAAAAGGTAAAAGACCCTTCCTCGTTCGGTGTCGTGAAACTTGACGACAATGGCTATATCACCGAGTTTGTCGAAAAGCCATCCGTTTTTGTTTCCGATTTGGCGATTGTTGGCATTTATTATTTTCGCGAAGGCGAAAAACTGCGGGCGGCACTACATCAGGTGATCTCACAGGAAATAAAGGAAAAAAACGAATACCAGCTGACGACTGCCCTGGAATTGATGAAAAATCAGGGCATCCGATTTAAAACCGGCGAAATTGACGAATGGCTCGATTGCGGAAACAAGGACGCTATTTTGTTTTCCAATGAACGTATGCTCGAATTTCACCGCGACAAAGGGCTGGTGGCCGTAAATGCGACCATTGAAAACAGCGTGATCATCCCGCCCTGTTTTATCGGCAACAATGCCGTTATTCGTAATGCCGTGGTAGGCCCTTACGTCAGCGTCGGGCATAATTCAACCGTGGAAAACACCGTTATTACGAACAGTATCATTCAAAACAAATCCCAAATCAAAAACGCCCTGCTGGAAAACTCGATGGTGGGCAATGCCAGCCGTTTTGTCGGCTCCAAAGACGAACTCAACATCGGCGATTATTCTAATTTTTCAAAACGCTGATCTTTTCCCTTTTACGCTTGTTTCCATAGCGGAAATTGACGTTTCCGTAAATAGCCGGCGCCTGTTTTTTCTTTCTTAAATATTTGATTTTTAGATGATAAACGTAAAAAATATTTTTACCCTCGTACTCCTCTTTTGCGTTTTCCAAATCTTCGCCCAGAATACCATCGGCGGTACGGCCACCAAGGTACCCGAGGCCGAGGTGAACCGCCAAAGCAAATTTATCGATGCCGAACGCGAACGGCTGCTGGGACACTTCGACAAAGCCGCAGAACAGTACAAGCAGTTTTTGTACGATAATCCGGATAACGCAGCGGCGTGGTACGGGTTGGCCCGCACGTATACCTCGCTGAAAGATATGGTAAACGCCCTCGATGCCATTGGCAAAGCAGCAGCCGCAGATGCGGAAAACGAATGGTATCAGACCTATCAGGCCGATTTGTATGAAAAAGTGGGTCAGGTAAAAGACGCTGTCCGGATTTACGAAGATCTCACCAAACGGTTCCCGCAAATGCGGGAATTTCTCGAACGGCTGGCCTACCTGCACGTGCTCAACGGAGACCCGAAAAACGGACTGAAAACCCTGGATCGCCTCGAAAAACTAACCGGAATCACCGAAGAAACGGCCGATAAAAAACACATCATCTATTTGGGTATGGGCGATTTGAAAAAAGCGGCCGCCGAACTGCAAAAATTAGCCGACACCTATCCGCACACCCTGGAATACCGGCATCGTCTAGCTCAATTTTATACCAATACCGGCGATAAAAATGCGGCCCGTAAGGTGTACGAAGACATCCTGCGCCGCAATCCCGACGATCCCGATGCGCAATTAGCCGTTTTACAAAAATCGGGCTCCGACGAAGCCTATCTGCAATCGCTCAAACCCTTGTTCCAGGATCCCGCCGTTTCGCTCGACGCCAAGGTGAAAGAAATTTTACCCTACTTTTCAAAAATGAACGCCGGCGCCGGTGCCGGATTAATTCAGGCCCTGCTCGATCTGGGGCAAATAGTAGAAAAAGCACATCCCGACGACCCGAAAGCCTGGAGTCTTTCCGGCGATCTGTTCTACTACGCAGATCGCCGGGAAGAAGCCTTGTCCCGCTACCGCGCGTGCATAAAGTTGAATCCCACCGTTTTTTCCGTTTGGGAAAACGCGCTGTCGATTTTGCATTACCAAAAAAACTACGACGAATTGCTCCGCTTTGCGGAAAAAGCGATGGACGACTTTCCAAACCAGGCGACTGCATATTATTATTATGGCATAGCCGCCACGGAAAAAGGTAACCCCAACGACGCCATCGCGCAATTGGAACAAGCCTACCTGATTGCCGGCAATAACCTGCCCTTGCGACTCGACATCACCGATCAGATCGGACTGGCTCTGCTGCGCAAAAAAGACCTGCCCGCCGCCCTGGCCCGGTACGAACAATCTCTCAGCAAAGGCGGCGGCAAACACGCCGGTATTCTCGAACACTACGGCGATGCGCTTTACCAAAAAGGCGAACGCGACAAAGCCCTTTCATTCTGGCAACAAGCCCATAAAATTGCACCTACACCCGCTTTGGAGCAAAAAATCGCTTCCGGTAAATTATAATGACGAAATGACCAATGACAAAATGACGAATGACGAATCTTCAGGTAACCTGCTGATTATAAAAACCTTACAAGGACTTGAAACCGTACTGGCCGCCGAACTGGAAACCCTTGGCGCAACGGACACACAACCCCTGAAACGCGCCGTTTCCTGCCGGGGCGACCGGCGACTGATGTATCGCGCCAACTATGAATTGCGTACGGCACTCCGGGTGCTGGTTCCTTTTCACAGTTTCCGGGCCACCAATGAAAAATCGTACTACCGCGCCGTGCGGGAGATCGATTGGAGCCGGTACCTCGACGCAAAAGATACCCTGGCCGTGGAGGCCACCGTTTCGGGCGACTATTTCCGCCATTCGCAATACGCGGCGTTGCTGACCAAAGATGCCATCGTCGATCAGTTCCGCGACCGCCTCGGTCGCCGCCCCGACGTCAATCTCGAAACCCCTACCCTACGCATCCATGTGCGCATTTTCGGCTCGCAATGCGACCTGTTGCTCGACTCCAGCGGCGACTCCCTGCACAAACGCGGCTACCGGCGCGACACCGTGGAGGCGCCGCTCAACGAGGTGCTGGCCGCCGGCATGATCTTGCTCACCGGCTGGAAAGGCGACAGCACATTTGTCGATCCGATGTGCGGCAGCGGCACTATTCCCATCGAAGCGGCGATGCTGGCCATGGATATCCCGGCCCAGTACAAGCGGGAATCGATGCTCGGCTTCTTCCGGTGGAAAGATTTTGACAAAAAACTGTGGCAAGACGTAAAATCTGCCGCGGATGCCCGTATTCACCCCCCGGCATTCCCAATTCTGGCATCCGACATGGACTCCCGCGCCCGGAATGCAACGACTATCAACCTGATGTCTGCCGGTCTGGAACACGTCGTCCAGGCGGAAAAAATACCCTTCGAAAAATTGATGCCGCCTGCCGAAACCGGTATTTTGATCGCCAACCCACCCTACGACGAGCGGCTCCAGATCGAAGATGTCGCAGATTTTTATAAAAGCATCGGCGACCGGCTGAAACAGAACTGGGCCGGCTGGCAAGCCTGGCTGATCTCCAGCAATATGGAAGCCTGGAAAAGTTTCGGCCTGCGCCCCTCCCGTAAAATTACCCTGGTGAACGGTTCATTAGATTGTTATTTTCAAAAATTTGAATTGTATGCAGGGAAAAAATACGCGCAGGTGGAGGGGGAATGAGTTTGCAGAAAAGGGGAGTGAAATATTTTTTACAAAAATATTTCACTCCCCTTTTCTGCAAACTCATTTACGAGGTTTATCCGTGAATTGGCCCGTGAAGAGCGGGCTGTATTTACTTTTATACCTGCTGACAACCCTAACGCCAAAAAACATAACCGCTCAAACCGTCTTGAGCAATTGGGAAAATTCGGGGAAACCACTTCAATTTTCTTTTTCCAGCCGGCTCAGGTTCCTTCACCACGACCTTATTAATCCGGGTTTAATTAACCCCGAAGGTCACTATGCTTCTGATCGGCAGCCATCAGAAAAAATATTCCTTTCCAATTTCAAGTATCCTTTGCCCATCGGGGATGAGCGATACCTGTGGACCGCCGAAGCGCTCCCTTTCTTCTGCCGCATCGAACACCACCTGGATAAAAAAACAAGAACGCCATTTAAATTCCGGCTGGGCTCAGTGGAATATGTAGACTGGCTGGAAGGAAAGCCGGGCTGTACGTCGTTCGGGCCCTGATGATTTATCCCATACTTTTTTAGGCTGCGCAACCGGTAACACGTAATTTTCGTGTTAAAAGCAAACTTCTCAAACATTATGCTAAAACCAGCCTGCGTGGCCGCTCTGTTGTCCGTCGTGAGCGTCGCGCTACACGCGCAGCCTCAACCCTGCGGCGTCAGCCCCGAAATGACTTCCTTTTGTGCCCAAGCCTGCATCATTTGCGACATCAACGGCTTCACCGGTATCAACGACGACCCGGCAAAAGGGCAAGCGCCGCCCGGATTTTGCACCTCCACCGCACACCACATGCAGTGGATCGGTTTTATAGCAGGCAGTACCAATCTGACGCTTAATGTAAAGGTGTTTGGATGCCAAATCGGCCCCGGCCTGGAAGTCGGCATTTACAAAAGCCTGGATTGTGAAAATTTCCAATTGGTTTCCAATTGCGATGGCGCTATTCAGCAGGGCGAAACCGGCGTTTTTACAAATACCGTCCCGCTCACGATCGGGCAATATTATTATTTCGTCATGGATGGCAATAACGGCGACGTTTGTCAGTACACGATCAGCGTGGTGGACGGCACTACGGCAGTGGCCCAACTGCCTACTTCGGGGGTATTATCCGGCGACTTTACAGTATGCCCGGGTCGCGCGGAACAATACAGTCTTGCGGCACTGCCCGGCGCAGCCTGGTTTTCCTGGACGCTCGACGGCGTACCGCTTTCTGCCGGCGTGGATACCAGCGTGACCATAAACTGGACCAGTCCCGGCACGCATCAACTCTGCGCCACCGCTTCCAACGTATGCGATACCGCCCCACCAAGTTGCCAGATTATTCAGGTGCAAGCCATTCCGCCCACACATATAGTGGCCTCGGTTTGCAGTAGTGAATGTTGGGAAGGGGCCGACACTGTACTTTGCAATCCCGGATTTTACACCTTTCATTTTGACGGGCAGGAAGGTTGCGATAGTGTAATTACAGTGCAGTTAGACGTGACACCATCCGACCTGACCAACCTCGATCTGATGATTTGCAAAGGCGACACGCTCCGGGTAGGTGAACGACCATATTATGAAACAGGGCAGTTTCAGGAATTACTGGCTAATCAATACGGTTGCGACAGTACCGTCAACCTCGACTTGCTGGTTATTGTCTGTGAAATTAAAGGCGCGCTCAGCCCGGAACAGGTCGATTGCAACGGACAAGCCTCCGGGGCACTGCATTTCGTGGTGGAAGACGGCACACCACCCTTCCAGTATACATGGGAACGAATCGGCGCCGGCCAGCCCTTTGGAACAGGGGATATTAGCGCCTTAAACACCGAAACCGACGTAGACAATTTGCCAACAGGCACTTATTTTGTTACCATCACCGACAATTTCGGACACCATCTGGTGTTGTTCGGCGATGTAACCGAACCCCTGCCGTTGCATCTGGATTTAAATCAATCGGATTTTAATGGATTTCAGGTAGCCTGCCCGGGCGGTACGGATGGATGGCTCCAGGCACTTGCGTCTGGCAGCACCTTGCCCTATAAATACTCCTGGAGCAATGGCGCCCAATCGGAACGGGCGGAAGGGTTGCCGGCGGGTATATACACTTGTACGGTCACGGACGACAGCGGATGCACCGCCTCCGTTTCGGCAAGCTTGTCGGAGCCGCCCGCCCTCGTATTTAGTGCCGAGTTCAGCAACCCCGGTTGTGCCGGCTACAATAGCGGCATCATTCGAATAACGAGCGCTGCCGGCGGGGTGACGCCATACACTTACAGCCTGTCCGGCGGCCCCTTTTCCAATCAAATATTGTACGAAAACCTTTGGTACGGCCCCTATACGCTCCGCATACAAGATACCAACGGTTGCGAAACCGACACATCGTCCGTACTGCAAAAGCCATTGATCCCCGAAATCATACTCAGCCCCGATGTTACGGTCGAACTGGCAGAAAGCACGCCGCTTTACCTGCTGTCCAACGTACCGCTCGATACAATTGTATGGGCGCCGCCGACAGGGCTATCCTGCTCCGGCTGCCCCAAACCCAATGCAAC
The DNA here is from genome assembly GCA_963169325.1 of Bacteroidota bacterium. GTDB lineage: Bacteria > Bacteroidota > Bacteroidia > Chitinophagales > Saprospiraceae > M3007. The sequence continues at coordinate 22,005 of CAUJEY010000148.1, read as the reverse complement.
CCCTTACACCACCACCACCTACACCGCCACCGTTATTTCTGCCATAAACGGCTGCACCGATACCGACAGCCTCACTGTTTTTGTTTTGGACAAACGGGATGTGTACGTCCCCAATTCCTTTAGCCCGAACGACGACGGCCGCAACGACCGCTTCACCGTATTCGGCGGGCCCGAAGTACGGCTGGTGCGGTCGTTGCAGGTATGGTCGCGCTGGGGCGAATTGCTTTTCTCCGCGAAAGACGTGGCGCCCAACCAGGAAAATGCCGGCTGGGATGGTTTCTTCCGCGGGAAAGAACTGCCGCCCGGGGTGTTTCTTTGGCGGGCGGAGTTGGAGTTTGTGGATGAGGTGGTGTTGGTATATAAAGGTGATGTGACGCTGGTGCGGTGATGCGTGCTCATTACATTTTCACCACCCGTACCAACCAAACCTGCCCATTCCCCACCTGCCGCATTTTTAAGATATACATCCCCGGCAACAATCCGGAAACGTTGATTTCAGCATTGCGACTGAGAAATTGCAGGCGCTCCAGCTGTTGCAATTGTCCGGCCAGGTTGCTGATTTCAATATTGAGGGTTTCGCCAACGGTATGTTGAATAATCAGATTATCCGTTACCGGATTGGGAAACACGCTGGTATTCAAAAAAGCGCTCGGCGTTTTCACCCCGTCGATGTCGATAACCCCGTTGCAATTGTTGTCCACGCTGTCGACCATTTCAACTGCGCCCGGATAAATGAGCGGATTACTGTCGTCGCAATCCTGATCATTATTGGAAGCGCCGGCCGGCGGCGAATCTAAGCAGGACGGGATCAGCGCATCGCCGGCGCCGAAACCGTCGCCATCGCTGTCTAAGAAATAGAGAAAGAACACCAGTCCATCGTCGGGCAAACCATTACAATCGTTGTCAAGGCCGTCGCATAGCTCTAGGGCATCGGGGTTCAGGGATTCATCCTGATCGTTACAGTCGAAACCGTTGGTCACATAGCCAGGTGGCACTTCGTTCAGGCAGGTATCCAGCGGGGCCGTGCCATCGCCGAAGCCGTCGGCATCAAGGTCCGGAAAATAGGTGAACACCGGGATATCGTCGTCTGTGAGGCCGTTGCAGTTGTTGTCGATCCCGTCGCAGGTTTCGGCAGCACCGGGGTGGATATCCGGGTTCGTGTCGTCACAATCTGTGTTATTAGCAACATATCCGATGGGCGCCGTGGCTTGGCAAGTATCTAAACCAGTGTCGCCGGCATCGCCGAAGCCGTCGCCGTCCGTGTCCGTAAAGTACGTGTACACTGGGATATCGTCGTCGGTGAGGCCGTTGCAGTTGTTATCGATCCCGTCGCAGGTTTCGGCAGCGCCGGGGTGGATGTCCGGATTCGTGTCGTCGCAGTCTGTGTTGTTTTCAACATATCCGATGGGCGCTGTGGCTTGGCAGGTATCTAAACCGGTGTGGCCGGCATCGCCAAAGCCGTCGCCGTCCGTGTCCGTGAAGTACTTGTACACCGGAATATCATCGTCCGTGAGGCCGTTGCAGTTGTTATCTACTCCGTCGCAGGTTTCGGCAGCGCCAGGGTGGATATCCGGATTCGTGTCGTCGCAGTCCGTGTTGTTTTCAACAAATCCGATGGGCGCCGTGGCCTGGCAAGTATCTAAACCGGTGTCACCGGCATCGCCGAAGCCGTCGCCGTCCGTGTCCGTGAAATATGTGTACACCGGAAGGTCGTCATCTGTGAGGCCATTGCAGTTGTTATCGATACCATCGCAGGTTTCGGCAGCGCCGGGGTGGATATCCGGGTTCGTATCATCACAATCCGTGTTATTAGCAACATAACCGATAGGCGCTGTGGCTTGGCAGGTGTCTAAACCGGTGTCGCCGGCATCGCCGAAGCCGTCGCCGTCCGTGTCTGTGTAGTAGGTGTAGACTTGAATACCGTCATCGGTCAAACCGTTGCAGTTGTTATCGATGCCGTCACACAATTCGGCAGCGCCGGGATGGATATCCGGGTTTGTGTCGTCGCAATCTTCATAGGTATAAAACCCGTCGGCGTCCTGGTCTCTGTAAAAATAGGTACGGGCCAGTTCAAACGCTTCATTGCCGATTTTTATACCAATCAGCCGCCCGGGAATATCGTCGAAAGGCGGGTGAATACCGCCCCAAATACGCGATAAGCTGGTTTGATCGGAGGCATCGCGATAGGTGGCCCATTGCAGGGTGACATCCACGCTCGGGCCTTTTTCCAAACCGAGAAAATTACTGTTGGCTGCAATATGAAATTCGCCCATGCCGCCGGGGAAATATGCGTCGCCGGTAAGCCGGGTAAGCGTCTCTGCAGCGGTGCGGGAATACGTCGAATGACCGGAGATATACCCGGCAAATGGTGGCGTTACAAAGGTTTTGCGCTGATAAGGCTCCCATCTTTCGGCCAGTACCCAGCCTACCCCGGCAGTTTGGGTCATCGGATTGGTAATCACCACATTGCCGCGCCAGGCCATCAACTTTATTTTCCCGACGTTTATATTGTTCATCCCGGCCAGGGTATCGCCGGCTTCCACCAGCTCAATCAAACCGGGTATCAACGTTATGCCCGCCGGATGATAGCGGGGCAAACCGGGGTCGGAACTTTGCCCCAGTTTGGCCATATAACGCAACGCGGTGATCGGACGCGTGCCGTCGTACCAACCCTTGATGCCCCATGCCGCCACAGCCGCATCATGCACCGCGCCACCCAAGGTAAAATAGGCTTTGATATCCCATTCCAGATCGCCGAGTACGGGGCCTGCGCCGTTGAATTTTTTAATAAAATCAGGATGATCGGTGACATAGTTTAAAATGGAAAACCAATGCCCCGGCGGCGTTTCCGAACTCGGCCCGTCGGCCCAAAACTGCGCCAGCACCCGGGTATAATCCCCCCGTGGTACGATTTGAGGCGTGTAAGGCTGACCTGTTCGGGGGTTTATGTCGTGCCCGATACCCGGATCAGCGCCGTTGGTGAAATCATAAAAATCATGATATTCCGCAAGGGTTTGGGGAATGGATTGCACGTTTCCAAGGGAATTTGGAGAAATATCCCACAAGACGCCGTCGGTTGGGTCCAGATGTGCCGACCAGGCGGATACCAGTTCAAAATTCCATTTGTATTCATCTGAAGTGCTGTCGCCAGCAATCGTGTCCAGAAAAGGCATCGGCCCGGGGTCATGGTATACCCGGTAGGTATTGCCATTGCGGGTATACACCGTCAGGTCGTCGGAGGTGAGGGAAAACGGCTGTACTCCTCCCCATTCCGGACTTTGGAACACCTGAGTTGCCGGAATGGGATTACCGTTTTGGTCAATGGCATTGTTCAGCGTCAGGGGTTGCCAGCGGTTGGGGTCGAGTAATGTTGGCACTCCCGGATTGGCCATTACCATTGGCGGATTTACCGGTTGATAAAATTGGTTGGCATGGTTGCCTGACTCATTAGAACCATCCTGAAGGCCGTATTGAATTACACATTGAGCGATATAATTACCCAAGGCTGCCGGATCGCCGGATTGATAATTGGTCGAGGTAATATTAATACTATACCCTAAACTTGCCATAAGGGTTTGAAAACGGAATATGGCCATAAAAGCATTGGGCGAATACTGGAAACGAACGAGCAACAACCGGTAAGCGGCATAACTCATAGCTTTTTCCCGTGCGGCGTTTACATCGGCCGGCGCCGGCACGCCGTTGAACGGGCAGGTATAGTTGCCCACGGTTTTACCGAGCAGGTAGGTTTGGGCCATCGTATCGTAGGCCGCCCAGGCATCGTACATGGCCAGTGATACGTGAAATAAATTGCGCGCCTGAACCGGTGGCCGGGCAAAATCTTCCCGAATCGATTGCAGGAGCGCTTCATTCCATTGCCGGGCCACCGAATGTTGGGCTTGCGCAATTTGGCATATAAATGCCATTAATAAGATCAAAAAGGGTAGTTTTTTTATCATCTTATTTGTTTTCGTTTGCAAACATCAATCGGAATATCTGAGGCGTCGCGTTATTCCGGGCGACCAAAAGTGCCGGAGCGCCGGCAATTGTAAGTATTTTCAAATCCCGCACTTCTCCATCTATACGCAAGCCGCTGTTTTTCGAACGAAGCGGTTGAAAACCACCTTCGCCATCCCCCTTCAGGATCAAGCCGTAGTCGGCATCTTCGTATCCAAACTCGGGTTTAGCGCCAAGGAAGTTGCCACCCGTTACGGCATCTAAATGCCCATCGCCATCGAGATCACGTATCACTATCCCAAAAATCGGGGCAAATTGGGCTTCATTGGGCAAAGGTACAAAGGTATAACGCCCATCCTTTTGGCTGAGCAACATGCCGCTGCTTAAACACGCTGCTTTTAACTCTATCGCATTTTTCATTTGATCCGACGTAAAAATGTCGGTCATTTTTTGATTCGCATAATCGCCATAACGCAGGTATTTTTTCTTTAAAACCGGCAAATTTCCCACCAGGTCGCCGCGCAGGGTATAAGGTAGCAACATCCCCGAATTATAGCGGCAAAGTATTTGTTCCGGGGTGCCGTTGTTATCAAAATCGTTGAAAAACATGGTCAACGGTTCATTAGGCAGGGCTTTCAGGCGCGAATTCAACCCGCGGTTGCCCAACAAAAAATCCGGCCGGCCATCTTCATTAAAATCTCCGGTGACAACTCGTCTCCATAAACCCGTTAAATCCTTCGTTGTATCTGCATTCAATTCAACTGCTGTAAAAAAACGGCCCGTGCCCGCCGGATCACTATCATTGCGAAAATATTTCGGCGCCATCCATTCGCCCACGATCAACAGATCAGGGTCTTTATCATTGTCCACATCCGCCCAAACGGCATCCGTAATCATTCCAAGGTTTTTAAGGGCCTCCGGCTGTAACGTAGAAAAATAACCGGAGCCGTCGTTTTGCAACAAATAGCCACCCACCGGAACGCCGATTTTACCGGGCAATAAACGCATCCCGACAAAAAGGTCCATATCGCCGTCGCTGTCCCAGTCGGCCGCAATGACGCAGCCGGAAGCGAAGGGTTTTTCGCCCGGCACAGCATCACTTTTTCGCAAAAACTGCCCCTTGCCGTTATTCAGGTAGAGCCGGTCGCCCAGAGCAGTACTGAGTGGCTCAGCCTCATTGCTGCCGGAGGCCACATACAAATCGTTATCGCCATCGCCATCGGCATCCAAAAATACAGCATCCGTGTCCTCACTTGCAGCGTCAGCCTGAAACGCCGGCTGCGGACTTTCCCGAAAACTGCCGTCGGCTTTCTGCAACAACAATACGCCGGCCTGCCCGGCTGCGCCGCAAATAAATACATCGGCGCGGCCATCGCCGTTGACATCCTCTACTGCCGTTCGCGGCCCCTCGGTGGAGTATTGAAAATACAACATCCGGTCGCGGTCCCAATCGAAAAAGCGGCTTTCTTCGTGTTTCCAACGAATGCCGGCGTTATCCGCAACAGGTTTGATAATAGGCGCCCGGTCCGGCTTCAACCAGGGCATATTTATCGCGGCGTGGTTGGCATCGGATTGTTTTAGTCGCAATATTTGATCCGACGGCACATCGGTCAGCAAGGTCATTTTATTACCGGTGGGCCAAACCACGATCACCGTATCCACTTTGGCTACGCCCCCCAAACCGAAATTAGGCCGGGCGTCCATCGAACTTTGAAAACCGCGCATGGGCATTTGTTCCTGGTAAAAAGTTTGCCCGCCGGCGCGAAGGAATATTTTAGCGCCGAGTGCAGCGGTATTCATGCCTGTTCCCTGTAGTTCCAGTTTTAAATAATGGTTGTTTTTTAACACCTTATCCGCGTCGTTGCGGTACACAAAGGCTTCCATGTTCACATTACTGACCACCAGATCAAGGTCGCCGTCATTGTCCAGGTCGGCATACGCGGCGCCGTTTGAAAAACTGGGCGTACCCAGCCCCCAAGTATCTGCACGGTTGACGAAGGTGAGATCGTGTTGGTTATGGAATACGTAGTTCGGCTGCTTTTCGCTGGGTATCGAATCGATCAGCCGTTTAAAATCCACTTCACCACCACCGATGATCTCCTGTTTCACCACCGGGTCGGCTGCAAACATGAGATAGTCCTGGTTCGTCAAATCCTGTGCGATACCGTTGGCAACAAAAATATCTTTCCAGCCATCGTTATCCATATCGAACATCAGGGCGCCCCAGCTCCAGTCTGTTGCTTCTGCGTTGGCCAGGCAGGCAATGTCGGAAAAGGTGCCGTCACCGTTGTTCAGTTGCAGCATGTTGCGCGTAAACTGGTTGTAATAGCCCAGCGAGGCGGTGAACTGAAACCGGTCCGGGCTGTCGAAAGAGGTTGTGGTTTTGATGCGATAATCCGGCTCCGGCAGCATGTCGGTGACAAATATTTCCGGGTAGGCGTCGTTGTTGAGGTCGGCCATGTCGGCGCCCATGCTGGCCGCACTGATATGGCGCATGGACTGTTCCAGTTGTTCCGAGAAGGTACCGTCCCCGTTATTGTGATAGAGGTAGTCCCGCTCGAAGAAGTCGTTGGACACGTAAATATCCTGCCGGCCATCCATATCCAGGTCGCCGACGGTAACGCCCAAACCAAAAGCGATCACACTGCCGAGTATACCGGCGGATGTAGAAACGTCGCGGAAAACCCCGGCTTCATTCCGGTACAATTTATGTCCGCCCAGGCTATCCCGCGTATTTCGGATATTTCGGCGCAAGTCGAAGGAGCCGATGGCTTTGAAAGAGTTGTTGAGCATATACATGTCCAGGTCGCCATCGTCGTCGTAGTCGAAAAACGCGGCGTGGGTACTGAGGCCACGGTCGGCGAGGCCGTATTCCGCCGCGCGCTCGGTGAAGGAAAGCCCTCCCCCATTATTGATAAAAAGTTCGTTTTCCCGGCTGAATTGGTGGCCGTCTTTTTCATCGGAGCGTGGATTGCCGGAATTACACACGTAAATATCGAGCCAGCCGTCGCCGTTCACGTCGGCCATAGCGACGCCCGTAGCCCAGGAGGCTTTCCCAGTTATGCCGGCTTTTTCACTAATATCCTCAAATTCAAGGTTGCCTTTGTTGAGGTAAAGTTTGTTTTGACCCATGTTGGAAGTAAAAAAAACATCGGGCAACCCGTCGTTATTGACGTCTCCGGTGGCCACGCCGCCACCGTTGTAGAAATTCCGGTAGCGGTAAATGTTGAAATCCCGATCATACAGCAAGTCATTTCGGAAGTTGATACCCGTTTGAGCGGCTGGTAGCAGCGTAAACAAAGGTTGACCACCGGCAGGGTCATTCGGATCGACAGGAGCGAGGGCGTCGCGGCGACAGGCGAGACATAAAAACAGGGCACTACTAACAAACAGGATCGTTCTAATCATCTATCCTAAAAAGTTGTGATATCGGCAAAGATAGGCGTTCTGCCGGCGTCAACCGGTGTACTTTGTTTACGTTGTGTTCCGATTTGCCAGTTCGGCTGTTTCAAACAACATCAATTTGCAATCCAGATTACATTCTTAATTAAATATTGTAATTACATCTTAAGAATTATGTTTATTTGCCTCTTCTTTATCATCCAAATCAAACTTCATTTTTTATGCAAAAGACGCTTATTTTTCTTGTGGTGATGTTATCGGCTCACCTCGGGTGGTCTCAATCACTCAAACCAATCGCCGCCAGGGTGTTTCAGGAAAAACAAACGACCGGTGCGTTCCAGAGATCGGGTTTATTCGGCGCTCAGGCACAGGATTTTCGCAATCGACCTGATTTACAGCGGCAATGGTCCGACGGTTTATTACTGAGTTGGGATTCGGAACTGATCAAGGCCCTTCGCAGCAATTCGCTTGAACAGATTGAACTGACCGTGCCGGTGCCGGGCGGCAAACCGCTCCAATTGGAATTGGTCCGCGGCAAGGTTTTTTCCCCGACGTTTACCGTAAAACAGGCTTCCAACCGCAATGAGCCGGCGAATGTCGATCACGGATTGCACTATTGGGGCATTGTGAAAGACCAGCCCGGAACCCTGGCCGGTATCAGCATTTTTGAAAATGAAGTAATGGGCATCATCAGCACCGAAACGAATAAATACGTGCTGGGCCCATTGGAAAATGACCGCAACAAATCGCACTTTATCTATCGTGAGCGTGACATAAAAATTCAAAACACGCATGAATGCTGGAGCGAAACATTGGAAGAGGTCGGCAACGGCATCGTTACGGAACGGTCTGCCGCCGGTCCGGACAATTGTGTGCGGATGTATATGGAAGCGGATTACACTATTTTCCAGAACAAAGGCAGCGTAGCCAACGCCACCAGTTATATCACCGGATTCTTCAGCCAGGTGGCGTTGCTGTACGCCAATGAAAGTGTCAACATGGTATTGAATGAGTTGCTGGTTTGGGATGTCGCCGATCCATACACAGGGCCCAGTTCGAGCAACTATCTGACCCAATTCCGGAACTACCTGAACGGAAATTACAACGGGGATTTGGCGCATTTGGTGGGATTCACCGGTGGCGGCGGTATCGCCTATGTTGATGTATTATGCAACAATTATTACGGTGTGGGATACAGCGGTATCAATACCACTTACACCAATGTACCCACCTATTCCTGGACGGTAGAAGTGGTTACCCACGAAGTTGGGCACAATCTAGGCTCCTCACATACCCATGCCTGCGTTTGGAACGGCAATAACACCGCCATCGACGGCTGCGGCCCGGCTGCAGGATACAGCGAAGGTTGCACCGCCGCACTGCCGGCTGCCGGTACAATTATGAGTTATTGCCACCTGGTTTCCGGTGTCGGCATCGATTTCAACCTCGGCTTCGGCCCTCAACCCGGCGACCGGATACGCAGCGAGGTGTATAATGCTTCTTGTCTGGCCGCTTGTGGCGGCGGCGGTGATCCATGTTCATACGCCACCATTAACAGTAACAATTTTGAAAGTGGATTCGGCATCTGGACCGACGGCGGCTCCGATTGTATCCGAACAAATAACGCTACTTATGCAAACAGTCCGACCTATTCCATTTTATTACGGGATAACACCACTACATCTGTCATGAGTACCACCAGCCAAAACTGGACTGCTTATGAAGAACTGACCGTTCAGTTTTCATTTTACACGGTAAGTTTTGACAATTCGAATGAAGATTTCTGGCTACAAATTTCCAATAATGGCGGTTCTTCCTACACCACCGTCGGCGATTTCAACTTCAATGCTCAATTCGTCAACGGCGTGCACTATACCGGCACCGTGGTCATTCCCGGCCCCTTTGCCAGCAATTCCCGGTTGCGCTTTCGCAGCGATGCCTCGGCCGACGATGATCGGGTATATATAGACGACGTCGTGATCACCGGCTGCGCTTCCGCGCTCGTGCCGAATGATCCGGTAGTGGAAGCACGGCTGGATAATACTACTGGAAACAGTTACCCCGTCATCGACGCCGTTATGATCAGTCCCAATCCGGCAAAAGACTTGTTATTCATTGATTACCAAATTGATATGGACGGCTCTGTACAGGTAATGATGAATGATCTGGCCGGACGACCGGTGATTCAAAACAAATATCAGGTAAGCGCCGGAGTGCAACGGGTTCAACTGGATTTAAGCGCGGTGCCCGCCGGCTTATATACCATACACCTGGTCGGCAGCAACCAATCGTTTACGGAAAAAGTACTGGTGGTTCGATAACGACTTGTACCGATAATAAAAAAGGAGCCATTTGGGTGTTAAATCCAAATGGCTCCTTTTTTATTATCAAAACAGAAAACTATCTCCTTGCCTTAGATTTTTTCAAATACCGTATCGTAGCTTGTTACAATCCCACCATTATTGGTTTGGTATTTTACGCTCAATTTGGTGTCGGAAAACTCTACGATTTCAGCGTCAAAATTATAACCACCACCGTTCACGATCAAGTGTGTATCACTTTGGGCTAAAGACCAGGTACCCGTGGTCTGTTGCGGATCGGCAGAGCCGCACTTAGTGGGGCCTTCGTCGCTGACAAAGGTGCCATCGGTCTTAAACTCAACCAGATTATCTTTTTGGCAGGCGCCCAAATTCGCATACACATCCACGGTTTGCAGGTTTCCATTAAATGTAAAACTGCCAACGGATGAAACGAGTTTCCACTGACCGGTCGTCAGTTTTTCGCTGTTAGATGCGTCGTCTTTCTTGCAGGCGCCCATCAAAAGGGCAATTCCGAGCAGAAACAAAATTGATTTGTTCATAAAGTAGTGATTTGTTATAATGGTTTAAAAACGATGGGTTGCTCTCCGCCTGAATAGCGTAGCAAACACTGCCATAAACAACGGCAAGTCTGTTTTATTGCAGATGGAATTGTCGCCGGTAAAGAATCGGGGTTTTCCCGGACGCCTTAAACCGGATTAACCCTTAACGATAAGGTGTTAAAAAGTCCGGTAGCGCTTTGCTGCCATTTTTAACCCAAATTTCGTGTGTAGCCCCCAACTATTTTTGAATTTTTGATTTAAGATTGCAGATTACATGATTTTTGATTTTTGATGTGCTTAGCGTGCCCCGCGAAATAAAAAATCAAAAATCATGTAATCTGCAATCTTAAATCAAATCCGACAAAGAGCGTGTAATTAGCATTGGGGCTACATGCTGAACTTGAGTCAATGCATTTGTGCAATTCCGCACTCCACCCTCAATGCCGGAAATGTCGGAACCCGGTCATCACCATAGCCAGGCCCAACCGGTTACAGGCGTCCACCGAATCCTGGTCTTTTACAGAACCACCCGGCTGAATCACTGCAGTGATACCCGCCTCCGCAGCAATTTCCACACAATCGGGGAACGGAAAAAACGCATCGGAGGCCATCACTGCGCCGTTCAGATCAAAACCGAAGGCTTTAGCCTTGGCAATCGCCTGACGTAGCGCATCCACCCGCGAAGGCTGGCCACAGCCCATCCCGATGAGTTGGCGTTCTTTTACCAGTGCAATGGCATTAGACTTCAAATGTTTTACACACTTGACGGCAAACAGCAATTCACCCACCTCCTTAGGACTGGGCGTACGGTCCGTAGCGACCTTCAGGTCGGCTTCCGTTTCCGTTTGCAGGTCGGTATCTTGTTCCACCACTCCATTCAGCAGGCTGCGGAAGAAACGCGGCCGAATATCGAACGACTTGATACGCAGCAAAATACGTTGCTCTTTTTTGCGAAGCAGTTCCAGGGCGTCTAAGTCGAAATCGGGCGCGATCAGCACTTCGTAAAACAGCTTATTTATTTCCCGTGCCGTTTCGAGGTCGACTTTTGTATTGGTAATAAAAATACCGCCGAAAGCGGAGGTCGAATCGCAGGCGAGCGCGGCCGTCCAGGCTTCCAGAATTGTATGTCGCCGGGCCACACCACAGGCATTAGTGTGTTTGAGTATGGCAAATGTAGGTTTGCCCAATTGAAACTCGCGCATCAGTTGCACCGCAGCGTCGATGTCGATCAGGTTGTTGTAAGAAATGGCTTTGCCGCTCAGTTTGTCAAACACCTTTTCAAAATCGCCGAAAAAGACGCCGGACTGATGTGGATTTTCGCCGTATCGCAGGATATCAGAACGGTGAATCGAGTATTTGAACGCAACATCCGTAGTGCCTTCGTTGAACCAATTGAAAATGGCGATATCGTAATTGGACGTTACCTTGAATGCGCGGCGGGCAAATTCGCGGCGATTATCGGCTGTAAAATCTCCGTTCTGCTCCTTCAGCAAATCAAGTAGCATCGGGTACTCCTCTTTAGAGCCGACCACGACAACATCTTTCCAATTTTTAGCCGCTGCGCGAATAAGCGATACGCCGCCGATGTCGATCTTTTCGATAATCTCTCCTGGGTCGTTTGTTGCGGCTACCGTATCTTCGAAAGGATATAAATCGACGATCACACAGTCGATTTCCGGGATGTTATACTCCTTTAACTGCGCCAGGTGACCGGGCTCCCGGCGAGCGAGCAGACCGCCGAATACCGCCGGGTGCAGCGTTTTGACACGACCGTCGAGGATACTTGGATACCCGGTGAGTTGCTCCACCGGGGTGGAGGGGATGCCGAGTTTTTCGATGAAAGTTTGGGTACCGCCGGTGCTATACAGTACGACGTCGAGTTCGTGCAAGCGGCGTATGATCGGTTCCAGCCCGTCTTTGGAATAAACGGAAAGGAGCGCGGAGCGAATTTTGCGGCTTTCAGCAGCCGTATTCTGTGTTTTTGACATTGTATTACTTTTGAGGCCGCAAAAGTACGACACCGGCGCCGGAACAATACGGTAACTAATGAACAAGCTCCTGGATTTTTTTGCACATACGCACACGCCATTTTTGCATGCCCGGGGTAAAAAGGGCACCGCAGCACTGTTGGTCGAACTTGAACCCACGCCGGGACAACGTATTTTGGAGATCGGCTTCGGCACCGGGCAAACCCTGGTCGAAATTGCCGCACGCTGGCCTACCATCGAATTATACGGCGCAGAAAAATCGGCGCTCATGCTCGATACGGCTCGCCGGCGCCTGCGTTTTTGCGGTATAAAAAATGTAAACCTGCAATTGTATACGGCAAGATTGCCTTTCCCAAACGGCTTTTTTGATACCGTCTTTTGTGAATCCGTACTCGCCATCGTGCCGGATGAAACCCTGCCAGGGCTATTTAAAGAAATTAACCGTGTTTTGAAACCCGGGGGCCGCCTGTGCTGCAACGAGTCGTTGTGGCTTCCGGAAACCACAGCCGATACCATTCGGGCAATCAATCAACAATGCCTCGACGCCTTCGGGATAGTTCAGGCTTCAGCAACGTATCCTTATCCCGCAGATTGGCAGGAATTGGGAAATTTGTGCGGACTCCAAACGGAGAAAATGCAATCACTGGAAATTATTCGTGCATCCACCATGCACCGGGTGCACCTGCGATCAGCGCTTTTTTCCAGAATTGGATGGATCAAAGGACGCCTAATTCCAAAACTTAAGCGGGCAAACCGGCAATGGCGAAAAAACGAACGGTTGTTCGAAGGTTATGGCCGGTTTTTAGCAGGCCATTTGTTCGTTTTTAAAAAACGGAATGGATAAATATAAAGTTTGAGCGCTCTTGCGAGAGATAAAAACACTACTTGAGCCGCAAAATATTCCCCATGTGATAACAAGAGCGGCAGCGGGGTTCGTATTGCTCTTTTTCACCCAGTAAAATCACTTCTTCGCCCAAGGCCAACCGGTACGAATGGGTGGCGAGGTTGCCGCAATGCACACATATCGCGTGTACTTTAGTCACATACTCCGCAATGGCCAGCATATCGGGGATCGGCCCGAACGGTTTCCCCCGGTAGTCCATATCCAGCCCGGCTACCACTACCCGAATACCACGCAGGGCCAACTCCTGGCAAACCTGGGGCAAATCCATATCAAAAAACTGGGCCTCATCCACGCCAACCACCGAAGTTTGCGGGCCTATTTCCAGCAATTTGGATGAGCGGTCCACCGGGGTAGCCAATACGGCGGAAGTATCGTGCGAAACAATGTTGGTATCGTCGTACCGGGTATCAATTTTGGGCTTGAATACCTCTACTTTCAAATCTGCGATCGTGGCACGCCGCAGCCGCCGGATCAGTTCTTCCGTTTTTCCGGAAAACATACAGCCGCAGATCACTTCGATCCACCCGGAGCGCTGGCCTTTAAAATGCGGTTCGAGAAACATGTTTAATAAGAGGGGGAATAAATTAATTGACGGGAGCAAAAAAGAAATTCTTGTAAAAATTTCTTTTTTACTCCCGTCAATTAATTCATTTACAGATTTTTATAACTGGAATTCTACACGTGCCGGCGCTTTATTTAAAAAACAGGCGCGGCGAAATTGCGATTTTTTTGTCAGTCATAGCCGATTGTTCAGCGTATTTTTTGAAATTCGCCGGGCAAAACCTGCTGCTGTATTTTACCACCTGTTAATACGGGACATCCCGCTCTGGCACCTATGAACTTATCGAAAGCAAAGATTTACCTTGACAAAATTAACCGGGACTTTTCCCGGATGAGCAAAGACCCGGACACCATCATGCGCATTGATGTGGACATTATGATGGCTAATGTTCGCGAATTGTACGATACCTTGCTGGCAGACGAAGCGGGGGATGTTCCGTCCAAATCCGAACAGCCCCGCAAACCGGCATCGCCGCGCCAGGTTGAACCCTCCGAATCGTCGGCGCCGGTGGTTTCCCAGCCTGCGCCTCCACCGCCGACCTATACTGCTGCCCCGCCGGCCGCACCACCCGCCGAGCAGGCGCCCCCGCCGGAGGAAAAACCCGCACCTGCGCCTCCCCCACCCCCGGTAATGGCAGAGCCGATCAGATCGGCTGAGCCTTTGCCCACTGTACGGATTCAGGCGCCGCCCACTCCCCCGCCCAGTTTCCCGGCTGTTTCGCCGGAAGCGGAGGCTTTGTTCGATCAGAAACAGGCCAAAGAATTGTCGGAAAAATTATCCGAAATACCCATTCCCGATCTCCGGCGCGCTATTGCCCTGAACGACAAATTGTTGCTTACCCGCGAATTGTTCGGCGGCGACAACCAGGCTTTCGAGAACGCCGTCAACGAGCTGAACAATTTTTCAGGGATGGAACAAGCCAAATCCTACCTGATAGATCAGTGTGTAAATCGCTATCGTTGGACGGATAAAAAACACGCGGAAACGGCGAAAAATTTCATCAAATTGGTTCGCCGTCGCTACAAATAATGAAATGTTTGATCGTCGGCCAGGGCATTGCCGGCACAGTACTGGCCTGGACCCTGATGCAGCGCGGAGTTGCAGTGCAAATTGCTGACGCCGGGTTCCCAAATCAGTCGTCGGGCGCTGCGGCCGGCATTATTAATCCCGTTACCGGCAAACGGTTTGTAAAATCCTGGCGGTTCGACACCTTTTTCCCGATAGCCCGGGCGACCTACCAGGCCATGGAAACCGAACTGCAATGCGCCATTTGGCAGGAACTTCCGATTCTGCGGGTGCTGGAAAATGCGCAGCAGGCCAACGACTGGGCCGCGCGGATGGCCGTGCCGGAATATGCGGCTGTCCTGGGCGAACACCCCGACGCCGGCCCTTGGTCCTCTTTTCTTTCCTCAGGGCTGCAAACCGGCGAAATCCGGCAAGCATCACGGGTTGATTTTCCACGGTTGTTAAGCACTTTTCGCCAAAAAGCAGCGGCGGAAGGTTTTCTGCAAACACTTCAAATGACGCCGGAAGCAGCGAAAAACTTAGCAGGAGATTTTGACTTCATTATTTTTTGTGAAGGTTACCGGGGCCTCGACAATCCGTTCTTCCCCAACCTGCCCTGGCAATTATCGAAAGGAGATGGTCTGCTTTTTCGATTTGATGCACCCGCAGCAGATGGGCTACACGAAATGGTTAAAAGAAACCTGATGTTGGCTCCTCTTGGTGACGGACTGTTTTGGGCCGGAGCAACGTATCAATGGACGTTCCGGGACGACGGCCCCTCGGAACCGGAACAACTCAGTATAGAAGAACGCCTCTCCGGCATGTTATCCGCGCCGTACCGGGTGGTGAAACGTTTCGGCGCTATACGGCCTACGGTGAAAGACCGCCGCCCCTTCCTGGGCATCAGCCCGCTACATCCAAAAATGATCATTTTTAATGGATTGGGAACAAAAGGAGCCTTGCTAGCGCCGTATTGGGCAGCGCATTTGGCGGATTGTTTGTTAATCGGAAAGGAAATAGATGCGGAAGTAAATATTGCCCGGTTCGCTCCTGTCAACGGTTAAAAAACTTGTTAAAAAACAACAACTGAAAATCTACCGCATTTCCCCAGTAAGCATCATTGTGCTCCCCCTGCCGTTCCGTGTATTCGTGCGGGATGTTCGCTTCAAGCAGGCGACGGTGCATTTCGCGGTTAGCTTCTAAGAAAAAATCGCCCAAACCACAATCGATAATCAGTTGGAGATCAAACTGTTTTAGTAATGGGACTAAACTGACGACCGAGTTGTTTTCCCAATTCTCCCAATAGTCGCCCGGCTTGCCCAGCACGCCCTCCAGGTCCCAGCCATTTTTTTTGAACGGCCGCAAATCCAGCCCGCCGGCCATACTGCCGGCTGCGCCAAACAAGTCGGGGTGGCGAATGGCCAGATACATCGCGCCGTGGCCGCCCATGCTCAGACCGGAAACGGCCCGGCCGCTGCGGTCACGGCGCGTATGATAGTAGTAGTCGATATTCGGAATAACCTCTTGGGTAATATGCGTTTCGTACCGGACGTTGGAATCCACCGGGCTGTCGAAATACCAGCTGTCGTAGCCGCCATCGGGGCAAACGATCAGCATTTGGTGCTGATCGGCCTGCCGGGTCAGTTGCGGCGCATCGCCCAGCCAGCCGGCAAAGTTACCGCTCCAGCCGTGCAACAGGTACAGCACCGGGTAGGGCTGCCCCATCACGGTGTAATCCTTCGGTAGAACGACCAGACACTTGATCGTTTTCCGCATGGAAGGGCTGTAAATCTCCAGCGTATCCACTTGGGCAGCCAGTGCAGTATTTGATAAAAACAACAGCAGAAAAAGCAAACGCATGTTTAAAATCTCGACTCCACATAATATGGCAGCATGGCCCGCCAGGTCGGCCAGTCGTGGCGCATATCGCCACCCCAGATATCGAGTTCGTGCGGAATACCTTTCGACGACAGGATACCCGACAAACGGCGCGAAGCATCCGGGTCTTCATAATCGCCCGATCCGGTCAGAATGTGGATATGTTGTTTGCTCCGCAGGTGCGACAGGTTGTATTCGTCGTTCAGATTGGGCAGGTAGTGGCAGGGCGAGTTGAAATACACGTCCTCGTCAAAATAGCCCTTCGTATAACTGGTCAGGTCGTACACGCCCGACATGGCAATAGTGCCGGCAAAAAGATCGGGGCGGCGAAAACACATATTGGCAGCGTGCAGCGCGCCCAGCGAGGCGCCGCTCGTGATAATCGGCGTTTCGTCGCTGGAATGCATTCGGATAAAAGGCACCACCTCATTTTCAACATACGCGTTGTACTGCTGGTGCCGGATGGCTTTGTGCCGGGGATGCATCTTGTTGTTCAGCCAGGCTTCCGAGTTAATACTGTTGATGGAAAAAACTTTGACCTTACCGGCATTGATATACGGCTCGAGGGTCGAAATCAAATGGAACCGTTCGTATTCCAGGTAGTCGGCAGCCGCAGTAGGTAAAAGCAACAAAGCAAAGCCGAAATGGCCATACACGGCGATTTCCATGTTTTTGTTCAGGCGCGGGCTCACCCACTGATGTATTTCTCGATTCATGCGAAGAAAATATTGTTGGTTCAACGTATGCGGCAAAAGTAGAAATAAGAATTTATCTTAAATTAAAAACATTTTGTTTTTAATTTTAAAACAATTAATTAATTTTGCCCTCCGGAACTGAACTACTCATCAACTAAATTTATACGTTATGGAAATGACAAAAAACGCTATCAGCTGGTTCGAAATCCCTGTCGCCGACTTCGAGCGCGCCAAAACCTTTTACCAAACTATTTTTGATTTCGAAATGCCGGAAATGACCATGGAGCACATCCGGATGGGCATTCTCCTGCACGACCGCGATGGCGGCGGTATCGGCGGAGCAATCTGCTTTGGCGAAGGATACGCACCCGCCGGCGACAAGGGCCCGAAAGTGTACCTCGACGGCGGCAGTGATCTGGACACGGTGCTTCATCGCGTGGCCGACGCCGGGGGGCAGGTTATCCTACCCAAGACACCTATTGGCGAAAACATGGGCCAATTTGCCTTTTTCAGCGATACGGAAGGGAATGTTGTGGGGTTGTATAATGGTTGATTTGTTGATTTGTTGATTTGTTGATTTGTTGATTTAAATTCAAATCAACAAATCAACATATTCAACGTAAGTGTTCCTCAAAAAAATCCATCGTCCGTTCCCACGCCAATTTCGCCGCAGCCTCGTTGTACCGCGCAGTCGAAGTATCATTGTGAAAGGCATGTTGGACGCCCTCATAAACATGCTGTTCGTATTTAACCCCGGCGGCTTTCAGGGCCGTTTCGTATGCGGCCATGCCGGCATTCACACGTTCATCAAGGCTGGCATAGTGCAGTTGCACGGCGGCTTTTATTTTGGGTACGTCTGCAATCTCCGCCTGCCGGCCGTAAAAAGCCACAGCAGCGCGAAGCGAAGGCACGTTTACGGCCAGCATATTCGACATGGCGCCGCCCCAACAGAACCCGACACAGCCGAAATGCCCATTGCAGTCTTTGCGCGTGGCCAGATAATCGAAAGCGCGGATGAAGTTTTGCAACGCCTCTTTAATATCCAATTGCGTAAATAATTTACGCGCCTCGTCCTCATCCGCCGGCGTACCGCCCAAAGGCGATAAGGCATTGGGCGCAATAGCCAGGTAGCCGGCTTGTGCAGCCCGCCGGGTCACATCCTCGATGTGGGCGTTCCGACCCCGGTTTTCGTGTATCACGACCACCGCGGCATAAGGCTTTTCGGCCTTTGGTCGGGCGACATACGTGTGTATGTCGCCCGTAAAGCCCGGATAACTGACGTATTCCGTATACAAATCCGATGCCGGCGTCAGCCGCGCTGTGCCATAGTCCGATTCGAGCAAAGGCAGCAGCGACATAGCCGCAGCACTACTACCGGCAATTTGAATGAGCCGGGTCAGGAAGTCCTTGCGCGTCAGCGGCTTGTGAGTATATTCGTCGTACAGGTTGATAATCCGTTGATCCAGCATTATTTATCGTTTTAACGTGACATCCCCTTCCAGCAACAACTCGCTTCCATCTATAAATTCTACCACCGCGAACCAGGTAAACACGGCAGGCGTTAACTCCTTACCCCGGTGCTTGCCGTCCCAGCCGTAGGCAGGATTGTTCGGTTCAAAGTTGTAGTATTCATATACCGCCTCGCCCCAACGCGAGAACACTTGGAAGGACTTGATGTTCGTAACCATTCGGGTATCGGCGTAGATGGTGAAGATATCGTTTTTGCCGTCGCCATCCGGCGAGAAAATGTTCGGCACGTAAATGTCGGGCCGGCGATCAACGATCAGCAACAGGGGGGCTTCATCTTTACAACCGTTTTTGTTGGAAGCGGTTAACCGGTATAAAGTCGTTTGTAAAGGTGTAGCCAGCGGATTCAGACAGGTATCGCAATTCAGGTACGTAGCCGGCGTCCAGAGAATCGACTGGATGTCGTTCAACGGAACAGTAACGTCCGTATTGATCTGATAACTTTCGCCTAATTTTACCGTCACCTTCGGCTCCAGCGTCAGATCAAAAATATCGCCCGGCTCGATGGTTACGTCCGCGGTAGTACTGCAATCATTGGCGTCTATAATAAAAATATTGTACGTGCCCGGGTCGAGACTCGTAAACAGGTTTTGACCCGAGAACGGCCCGCCGTTCAACGAATACTGTAACGGCGGTTTGCCCCCCGTTACGTTTTCAACCAGAATCGAACCTTTTTCACCAAAACAAGCCGGTTGTTTCACCACGGTGGTTGCTTCCGGCTCCCTCGGCGTGATCACAACTTCGTCGGTATCCACACATCCGTTGCCGGGATTGGTCACCAACAGGAAGTAGGTACCCGGTTCGCTCACCAACGGCGTAGCGGTGTTCCCGCCGGAAACGATATTGCCGCCCGAGGTAGTCCATAGGAAACTCAAGATCGCTGCACCGCTAGAGCCGCTGCCGTCGAGATTCCCGCTTTCGCCGAAACAATACAGGCTGAACGGCGGGCCCGCATCGGCTACCGGTGCATCGGTGTCGGCATCCACGGTAACCGCCAAAGCGTTGACACAATGGTTAACCGGGTCGTTGCCGATCAGGTAAAATACGCCCGGCGCCGTCGTGCTGAATGTGTTACCTGCACCCAAAACGGTCGTATCCGCGCCGCTTATGGTGGCCCAAACAAAATTGATGCCCGGCAAAGGCGAGCCGCCTGTCAGGGTGACGGTTTTGTTGACACAGGTCAATTTGCCCGGTGGATCGAGGAACAAGGGCGGATAAGCCTGGTTGGTATCAATCGTGATCAGCGCCGTATCCGAACAGAACGTCACGGTATCGATAATCACAAATTCATAAACACCGGGCAGGTCTATCTGAATGACGGTGCCGGTGGAGTAAACCACCCCGTTGCTGATCCAAACGGTATTGGCATCTTGTGTGCCTTCCGACACGCCGGCCAGAATAATTTGATCAATGGTGCAATCCAGTACGTCGCTCGGGTCGGCCAGGATGGTCGCCTTCGGATCGTTAGTGATGTCCAGTACCTGTACGGCAGTGGTGTCGAAGCAGCCGTTGGAGCCCACAATCAGGGTATAATCGCCGCCCGAACCGGCTGTTATTCCGGATTGGCCGGCGCTACCGATGATAACCCCGTTTTGGGCAATCCAGTTAAAGGTAGAGCCGGGCAGATCGGAGCTGCCGGTCAAAGGCACCTGCAACACGGCACAGGAGATCGATGCTGGCGGCGCAATGGCGGCCACGGGTATTTGTTGGAACACAATGGGCGTACCGGCCGAAATGATGGAGCAGAAATGACTGATATTCACATTGCCCGAGCCGTCGTTGTTGCCGGCAGCCGCAGAGATGTAATAGGTTTTGCCAAACGTCATCGTGGCCGGATCGAAACAAAACGTGGGCTGCGCGCTGCGGGCAATTTCATTGTTAATTTGGTTGCCCGCGCCTTCATGCAGAATAAATTGCAAGATATCGTCGGTATCCAAAAACTGTCCTATAGCGCTATAATTTGCGCTGATACAGCCCTCGCCGCAAAGGGATTGCAGGCTGTTGTTCATCGCACCTACGGCCGTTTCGCAAACAATAATCGAAATATTAAATGCGCAATTCGTCGTACAACCATTGGCATCGGTAATAGTCACGGCATAACCGCCTTCCACCAATTGATCAATCACAAAATTGCCTGCGGGCACATTGGACTGGGTAGTGCCGGGCGACCATACAATCGTGTACGGCCCAACGCCTCCGGAAACGGTGAGCGTCGCGGCCCCGTCACCGGCGCCGGGGAAACTGACATTGTTCGATTGAACGCAATTCAACTGCACGGCACTGGCCGGTTGGGCAATTGCAAAGGAAGCCGTACCGGTACAGCCGGACGCGTCCGTCACAGTGACGGCATAGTTGCCTGCTGCGAGCGCCGCCGGGTCTTCCGGATCGCCGGGAATGCCGGGGAACCATTTGTACTGATATGGGGCCGTACCACCGCTAACACTGAGGTCGATAGCGCCGGCCAGATCGCTAAAACAAAGAATATCCGTCTTTTGCCCACTTACCGCTACAACGGCCGTGTTATTATCCACCACAAAAGAAGCCGTGGCGGTGCAGGCGCCACCGCCGTTTACCGTAACAGTATAGGTTCCTGGTGGCACATCCACCAAATTCTGGGTGGTCTGCATATTAGACCAGTTGTAGATATAGCCGATCGGCGGCGTGGCATCAATTGTAATAGCGCCGTTTTTACCCACACAAAGGGTGTTCGGGGTGGTCGTACCGGCGATGTCCGGTATCACGATACTATCCGGAACGGAATAAGAGAACACTGAAACGCAGCCGTTAGCGCCGGAAACGGTAACGGTAAAAGTGCCGGAATTCACCCCGGCGAGGTCTTCTGTCTTGACGCCTGTTGACCAATTATAAGTATAAGGCGCCGTTCCGGAAGTCACATTCAGGTCGATCACACCGCTGGTTTGTCCACAAAAAGCCGGCGTGATACCAGCTGCGGTCGTAGGCGCCGGCGAATTGTTGTCCACCGTAAAAGTGGCTGTGTTTATACAGTTCCCGCCGCCGTTTACCGTCACGGTGTAAACACCTGCCGCTACGTTTTGCAAATTTTGCGTAGTCTCGTTGTTCGACCAGTTGAAGGTATAGTTGAGCACCGGGGATACATTCAAATTAACAGCCCCGTTACTGGAAACACAAGAGGTATTGGAAATGGCAATACCCGAAACGGTCGGTATTACGGCATCATCTTGAACATCGTACATTTTCACGGCAGT
>CAUJEY010000147.1 GCA_963169325.1 Bacteroidota bacterium | reverse complement strand
AAAAGAAGCCGTGGCGGTGCAGGCGCCACCGCCGTTTACCGTAACGGTGTAGGTTCCAGGTAGCACATCCACCAAATTCTGGGTGGTCTGCATATTAGACCAGCTATAGGTATAGCCGATCGGCGGCGTGGCATCAATTGTAATAGCGCCGTTTTTACCCACGCAAAGGGTGTTCGGGGTAGTCGTACCGGCGATGTCCGGTATAACGATGCTATCCGGAACGGAGTAGGAGAAGACGGAAACGCAACCATTGGCGCCAGAAACAGTAACAGTAAAGGTTCCGGAATTCACCCCGGCCAAGTCTTCCGTCTTGACGCCTGTCGACCAATTATAGGTATAAGGCGCCGTTCCTGAAGTCACGTTCAGGTCGATCACACCGCTGGTTTGTCCACAAAAAGCCGGCGTGATACCGGCTGTAGTCGTGGGCGCCGGCGAATTGTTGTCCACCGTAAAAGTGGCTGTGTTTATACAGCTCCCGCCGCCGTTTACGGTCACCGTGTAAACACCTGCCGCTACGTTTTGTAAATTTTGCGTAGTCTCGCTGTTTGACCAATTGAAGGTATAGTTGAGCACCGGGGATACATTCAAATTAACAGCCCCATTGCTGGAAACACAAGAGGTATTGGAAATGGCAATACCCGAAACGGTCGGCGTTACGGCATCATCTTGAACATCGTACATTTTCACGGCAGTGCAGCCGTTGGCGCCCGTCACGGTTACGGTGTACATACCCGCGGGCAGATTGGTCAAATCCTCCGTCATGGCAGCATTCGACCACGAGAACGTATAAGGAGTTTGTCCCGCACTGACCGTGAGATTAACGCCGCCGCTGCTTTGTCCACAAAAAGCGGGCGTGACACTTTCTGAAATAGTTGGCGGAAACGCGTTGTTGGCCACGGCGAAAGACGCCGTGTTGGTGCAGGTGCCGCCGGCGCTCACCGTTACGGTGAAATTACCAGGCGCCAGTCCGGAAACATCTTCCGAAGAAGCAGCATTTGACCAGTTGAAGGTATAAGTTCCGGCGGGTGAAATGTCGAGGTTTATCCCGCCGTTGTTGGCGATACAGGAGGTGTTTGCCGCAGGCGTTCCGGAAATGGCGAAACTGATATCGTTGGCCGGAACATTAGCGGAAGCAGTGGTCGTACAGCCGTTTGCGCCGGTGACGGTAACGGCATAGTTGCCGGTGGGTATGCCGGTCAGGTCTTCGCTCATTTGCCCGCCCGACCATGTGTAACTGTACGGCGTCACTCCACCGGTAACACTCAGGTCGATATTGCCGTTGGACAAACCGCAAATTTCAGCGGCAACCGTTTGGGTAGCCGCCGGGTACGTTCTGTCGTCGTTTACAATAAAGGAAGCGGAGGCGGTGCAGGTACCGGTTTCCGTCACAGAAACCGTGTAGGTGCCCGCAGGCAGGTTGGAAATATCCTCGGTCAGAGCGCTGTTGGACCATACGTAGGTGTACGGCCCTGCCGGAGTAACCGTCAGATTGATGGCGCCGTTATCCGCCACACAATTGGTTAATGATGTGGCCAAGCCGGTGAGGCTAAAAGTAGAGGCGTTGTTTGCCACGTTCAGCGTGGTGTCGGCGGTACATCCGTTTGCCGCAGTAACCGTCACCGTATAGTTTCCGGAAAGGATACTCGCCAGGTCTTCCGTGACGGCGCTATTGGACCACGCAAAAACGAACGGCCCCGGCGCGCCACTGATTGTCAGGTCGATGCCGCCGTTGTTTTGCCCGCAAATAGCGGCAGTAACCGCAGGCGTAATAACGGGGTCGGAGGTGTTGTTTAGCACGGCAAAGGTAGCCGAAGCCGTACAGGTGTTTCCCGCACTGACCGTCACGGTATACGTACCCGCCGGCAAAGCAGCCAGGTCTTGCGTTACGGCGGCATTAGACCAGGCATAGGTATAGGTGCCGGTCGGCGCAACGGTAATATCGATCACGCCGTTCGGGGTGGTACAAGAGGTATTTGCCGCCGGCGTTCCACTGATATTCAGGGCTATGTTGTTGTTGGAAACAGCGACGACGGCTGAGGCCGTGCAGCCGAAAAAGTCGGTAACGGTCAGGGTGTAGGTTCCGGGAGCAATATTGGCCAAATCCGGCGTCAGGGCATTATTCGACCATTTGTATGTGTACGGAGCCGATCCGCCGCTTACGGAGGCGTCCGCTCCGCCGTTGGTTTGGCCACATATTGCCGCAATACCGACGATAGACACATTCGGTGGCGCATTGTTATCATACAGATCGAAGCTGGCCGACGCCACGCAGTTTCCATAGGTTACCGTGACAGTATAGGTGCCGGCCGTAAGATTGCTGATGTCTTTAGTCGTTCTGCCATTGGACCAGGAATAAGTATAGTTCAAATTTGAAGGCTGAATATCGAGATCGATAAAGCCGTTCGGCGATGCACAGGAAGTATTATCCGATACAGTACCAAAAATTTGGATTGGAATGTCTTCCGCCGGCACGTAGGCATACGCCACGTTGGTGCAGCCCAGCGCCGTGGTCACCGTAACGGCATAATCCCCGGAGGCCAGATTGCTGATGTCCTGCGTTTTTCGGGTGTTCGACCAGTTGTAGGTATAGGGCGCCTGGCCGGTGTACACTTCCAGGTCGAGCGCTCCATTGGAAAACCCGCAGGTAGCCGGGGTAATGGCAATATCTAAGAAAGGAATTTCCGTTTCATCCGGAACGGTAAAGGTGGCCTCCTGCGTGCAATTGCCGCCGGCGCTCACGGTCACGGTATAGTCGCCCGCGGCGAGGTTGTTCAGATTGAGCGCCGTACTGCCGTTCGACCAGTTAATCGTTAGATTATTGGGCGTCAGTATCAGCATGATAGCGCCGTTATTGACGGCACAGGATGTTTTCGGCGTCACATTGCCATTGATGGTGATTGGAACATCGTTGTTCGGGAGCACCAGCCCGTCCACCACGGAACAGCCGTTGGCGCCCGTGACAGTGACCAAATACAGGTCTTCCGGCAGGTTGTTGATATCCTGAGTCGTTTGCCCGCTGGACCATTGATACGTGTACGGAGGCACGCCGCCGAAAACGGCCAGATCAATACTGCCGTTGCTCAGGCCGCAGGTTGCGGCGACAAACGTAAACGATACCGTGGGCTCATTGGGCTGATCGGGTACGGTAAAGGACTCCGTTTGGGTGCAGGTGCCGCCGCCGTTTACGGTCACTTCATAAGTGCCCGCCGGCAGGTTGGTTTGGTTTTGACTTGTCGAGCCGTTCGACCAGGTATACGTGTACGATCCCGGCGGGGTAACGTTTATGGTAATACTACCGTTACCGCCATTACAGGTGGTATTGGCGATGATGTTCGCATTGACGTTGATCTGCGGGTTATTGTTCGGCACAAAAATATCCGCCGTATTGGTACAGCCGTTGGCTCCGGTAACGGTGACGGCGTAGTTATCCGAGGGTATATTAGCTAAATTTTGTGTGACAGCACCGTTCGACCACAAAAAGGTATACGGCGGCACACCACCCGACACGGCAAGGTTAATCGATCCATTGCTCAAATCGCAGGAAGTTTGGCCGGCGGTATAATTGATGTTTGGCGTATTCGGGTTATCCGGAACGGTAAACGAGGCCGTTTGCGTACAGCTGCCCCCGCCGTTCACCGTCACCTCATAAGTACCGGGAGTCAGGTTGCCGATATTCTGCGTCATAGCGCCGTTCGACCAAACGAAGGTATAACTGCCGGCCGGCGTCACATTTATCGTAATACTGCCGTTGCCGCCGTTGCAGGTAGTATTCGCTATCACGGTACCATTGACATTGATGGTGGGGTTGTTGTTCGGCACATTAATGCTCGCCGTGCTCGTACAACCGTTTGCCCCGGTCACCGTGACATCATAACTACCGGCGGGTATGTTGTTCAGGTCCTCCGTGACTTGCCCGCCCGGCGACCATTGAAAGGTGTACGGAGAAACACCGCCTGAAACGGTCAGATTGATACTGCCGTTGCTCAAATCGCAGGTCGTTTGCACCACCGTAGAGTTGAGGTTGGGCGTATTGGGGTTGTCGGGTACGGTAAAAGAGGCGGTTTGCGAGCAACTGCCGCTACCGGTTACCGTGACATCATAGGTCCCGGGCGGCAAACCCGTTTGGTTTTGATTAGTAGAACCGTTGGACCAGATATAAGTGTAACTGCCTGGTGGTTGGACATTGATCGTAATCGAACCATTGCCGCCGTTGCAGGTGGTATTGGCAACTACGGAACCGTTTACGTTGATTGGCGGATTGTTGTTCGGTACATTTATGCTGGCCGTGCTTGTGCAGCCGTTTGCCCCGGTCACCGTGACATCATAACTCCCGGCAGGAATGTTGTTCAAATCTTCGGTGACTTCGCCGCCCGGCGACCATTGGAATGTGTATGGCGAAATACCGCCTGAAACGGTCAGATTGATGCTGCCGTTGCTCAAATCGCAGGTTGTTTGTACCACCGTGGAGCTGAGGTTTGGCGTATTAGGATTGTCGGGCACGGTAAATTCAGCCGTATTGGTACAGTTTACGCCTGAGGTTACCGTTACCGTGTAGGTGCCCGGGGTAAGGTTGCTCAAATCTTGCGTTGTCGCTGCATTTGACCAAACATAGTCATACGTGCCCGTTGGGCTTACACTGACGTCTATGCTGCCGTTCCCACCGGTACAAGTTGTATTGGCCACTACGACGCCGGTTATGTTTAATGTGATCTGAGTATCGTTCACTGTGGCGGCGAGCGTGCCAGTACAGCCGTTCGCATCCGTTACCGTGACGGTATAGGTGCCGGCAAGAACGTTACTCAAGTCCTCCGTCGTTTGTCCACCCGACCATATAAACATATATGGCGCAGTACCGTTGCTGACACTCAGATTGACTGCGCCGTTGCTCTGTCCGCAAATTGCATTTGTGGTCTGCGCGCTCAAGTTGATGGTGGTTTGCGTGACGTTGACGGAGCCGGAAACCGTACCGACGCAGTTGGCAGAACTCCCGGTTACGCCCTGAAGCGTATAAGTGCCGGGTTGAGTTACCGCGTAGGTGTACGGGTTTTCGCTGGTGGTAATCGGCGTCTGAGCGGCCCCGTTAAGCCGTGGTGTAAACGTCCAGGGAGCCTCACCGGTAAAGGTAACGGTCAGGTTGACGGGGGTAGACGAGCCTGCACACAACACCCCGCTCCCCGAAAGTGTGGCCGTCGGCCGGGGATTTACCTCTATGGTAATACAGGCCGGCGTCGGGTTATTATAGCACAAGTTTGAAGCAGTCACACAAAGCTCTGCCGTTCCGCTGGAGTTGGCGCCCCAGTTAATATTGGCGCTTGTCCCGTTATCCGTCACCGTCCCGAGTGGCGGCACAAGTGTATAGGTATAGTTGGTTGCAGCATAAGCAGGCGGTATACTGTATGTGGAACTGGTACCCTGGCATACATCAATCGGGCCAGTTAATGGACCAGGGTTTGAAGGAGGAACGCCGACGGTGGAACCTGACAGCACATCAATGGCATAATCGCACACATCCCCACCGCATCCGTCAAGTACGAACCAGTACACCTGGCCGATCACAAAATTAGTGGCAGAAAGTGTAAAAGGTGTTTCCGAACACTGGCACTGAACATCCATAACCGTCCAGGGCGGACCACAGCCCGAATAAATACCCCCTTGCAGTCCCTGGCTATTGCCACCCTGCGTACAGTTACTCGGCGTCACTTGAATAGTGATGGAAGTAGAGCCCGCAAAAAACGCAAACCACTCGTCATTATGCAAGGCATATTGACCAGGGGGGCAACCGGGAAATGTTTGCTGGTTGTTACTGTTGTTAATCGTAGCACAATAGCCGTCCAGATCTTCGCAAAGAATAGGCGCTTGCACACAGGTATTGCCCGGCTGCGGAAAACCGGGTGGCGGGCATTGGGCGAAAATGGCTTGGCTTAAGGTTATAAATACACAGGCAAGTAGTAAGGTGTAACCCTTCATGTCATAAGTAATGTTTAGACTTTATGATTAAATATTCGGTCCCGGAAACACACGTTACAGATGTCAAATGTATGCGGGCCCAAAAACTGATTTTAATTTTTTTTTCAGGGTAAAAATTTGTATTTTTTTTGTCGGGGAACGTCACAAAAGGCATTTGACCAAATAAAAATAACAAAACTACCCTACTAATGACCCAATGACGAAATGACCTAATGACGAAATGCCCCTATTCACCGCAAAACGGTCACGTCTCCCTTTAAAAGCCGCCGCTGCCCGTCCCGCAATTCAATTTCAGCATACCAGACAAATACGCCTGGATTCATTTCTCCGCCCCTGAAGGTACCGTCCCAACCATCCGTCAGCACATTGGGCTGAAAATGCCGGTTTTCAAAAACAAAATTTCCCCACCGGTCATAAATCCGCATCAATAAAATTTCCCGAACGCCTTCGCCGGCAAAAATAGTAAACCATCCGTTGCCGGTCGTGCCAGGGTGAATGACATTAGGCACATAAATTTGAAAATTATTCACCGCCACCGCCAACCGGTCGGTAGCCACGCAGCCATGCGCATCCACAATCGTTACAGCAAATACGGTGCTGTCGGTAGGGCGTATATTTTGTGTTAGCGCGTTGGGAATAAAATCAAAACCGCCCGGTTGCCATATGATCGTTTGTAACACGACACCCGGCGGAAAAGGCAATGCCTCCAACTCGACATACGCCCCTATCTGAACAACCGTATCGCCGGCAATCAGATCGACTGCAAGCGAATCCGGCTCCCGTAGCCAAACTATTGACTCCCAAACACATCCATAATTGTCCCGCACACTGACCGGGTAACTGCCGGGGGGCAATTCGTAATACGTATTATTGGCTGTAAAATTTTGATTATCAATTGAATAATAAACAGGCGGCGTGCCGCCGGATAAAAGTTCCAAACGAATAATTCCATCATTCGCGCCAAAACAAGTTACAGAATCCACAGATACTGCTGCTGCCAGGGGCGCTGCCCAGGCCACCAAAACAGAATCCTGTGCGGCGCAACCATTCTCCAGATTGACCACACGGTGAACATATAACCCCGGTTGCGTAGCCGCTAATTTCAAAGCCGTCGTATCAAATACCGCGACCCCGTTTTTGATCAAAATCCATTTGTTTAAAAACAAGCTGCCCGCAGACGAGGCGCCCGCATCCAGCGCTGCCGATGTTTCGCCGCAAGGCACAATCAGGTATTCCGCACCCGCATCCGCAACAGGGAACACCCGGTTTTCCAACACCTCCAGCTGCGCAGACGCCGTGCAACCGTAAGGATTGACCACCTGTACCTGGTAAATACCGGCAACAAATACCGTATTCGACGGCTGACCGGGCAACCCACCGCCCGGACCCGACCAGAAATAGTTCAGGTCATTCTGATCGGCCGTTACCCCGATCCACACACCCGGCTGCGCACAAGTAATCGTATCGGTAAACGGCGTCACCAACGGTATTTCACCCCAGGCCGGCACCTCGAAAGGTATTGCTAACTGGCAATCATTGGCATCCGTCAGCGTCAGGCCGTAACTGCCGGCCGGCAAACCGGAAATCCCCGGAACGGAAGCGCCAGTTGACCACAAAAACTGGTACGGACTTACCCCTCCGGCAGCCTGCACCGTCAGGGCGCCATTGGCCGACTGGCAGGTGTCTGCAAGTAAACCGGCCTGAATGTCCAGTTTTTCCGGCTCAGCAACATAAAAAGGCGCTTGCATTACGCATCCATGCGCATCCGTCAGCGTCAGCGCATAATCGCCGGCGGTCAGCGCTCCAATATCCTCCGTTTTTCGGCCATCCGACCAATCGAATTGATACGGCGCGGTGCCACCGCCCGGCGTAATATCTATAGCGCCGGTTTTGTCGCCAAAACAGCGAATCGGCGTTATCTGGGAATCGAGCAGCAGCAGGGCCGTGGGTTCTGTGATAACAAAATCGGCAAACACCCGGCATTTCCCGTCGGCATACGTCAAGGTTAAAGGGTAATGTCCCGGAGACAGATTTTGTATTTCCGGCGACGTGGCATTGTTCGACCATAAATAACCGAAACCCGCCGAATCACCTGTCAGGGAAACGGAAATAACGCCGTTGGCCTCGCCGAAACAGGGAACATCGGAAGTTTCTGCCTGGATAACCGGCGTTTCAAAGACCGGTACTTCGGCGGTATCCGACACGGTGCAGCCGTTAGTGTCCGTTATTGTGAGTTGATATTGGCCCGATGGCAAACCGGAAAGACCGGCCGAATCGCTGCCCGAAGCCCACAACAGCGTGTATGGCGGCGTACCCTGCAAAGCCCCGGAAAATAATACGCTCCCGTTGGCCTCGCCCGGACAAGCCGGTTCCGTTACGATGCCCGCACTGAGCAAAGGCAGCGGCTCCTGGATTTGGTAATCAAAAACCCGCGCACATTTGCCGTCGGCATACGTCAGACTCAGGGTGTATATCCCCGGCCCAAGGTTTTGTATCGCCGGGGCGTCGACGTTGTTCGACCAGAAATACCCAAACCCGGGGGTGCCGCCCAACACCCCAACGGCAATACGTCCGTCGGCATCGCCGAAACAGGTAACATCCCGAATCGTATCCACTGGCTCGGGTGCTTCATATTCAGGTATTTGTACCGTTTCCATCAGGCTGCATCCGTTGGCATCGGTAAGCGTCATCGAATAGGCGCCGGCCGCCAGCCCATCCAACAAAGGCAGATCACTGCCATCGTTCCAGTGCAACGTATAAGGCGGCGTGCCCTGGGCTGCGCCCAAAAACGCGGCGCTGCCATTCGTTTCGCCGGGACAAGCCGGCTCCGCGGCAATACCCGCGCTGAACAGCAGCGGGGGTTCTGAAATTTGAAAATCAACTTGTTGCGCACATTTGCCATCAGCATACGTCAGCGCAAGCGAATACGCTCCGGGGGGCAGGTGCTGAATATCCGGCCCGGTTCCGCCGTTCGACCACAAGTAGCCGAACCCCGGCGTACCGCCCGACAAGGTGACGGACAAGGTGCCGTCATTTGCGCCAAAACAGGTCACGTTCGATGCCGTACCGGTTACAGACGGCGGTTCAAACTCCGGTACCACAGCCGTTTCAACGAGGGTGCAGCCGTTGGCGTCGCTGACCGTCAGGGTATAACTACCCGGCAAAACGCCTGAAATACCGGGCAAATCGCTGCTCGTAGACCACAACAAACTGTACGGCGGCGTGCCCTGCGTTGCGCCGGCAAACGAGACGGCCCCGTTGGATTCGCCCGGACAGGCCGCTTCCGCAATCAAGCCGCTGCTCTGTAAGGCCGTCGGCTCCGGCATTGAAATTTGTAAGGT
Organism: Bacteroidota bacterium; assembly: GCA_963169325.1. Lineage (GTDB taxonomy): Bacteria > Bacteroidota > Bacteroidia > Chitinophagales > Saprospiraceae > M3007. Next base: position 49,077 of record CAUJEY010000147.1, on the reverse strand, counting down.
TTGCGAACAACCGTCGGCATCCGATACCACGACGGAATATTCACCGGCCGGCACATCCTGTAAATTGCTGCCTTCGGCGCCGGTAGACCACTGGAATGTTAAAGGCGCCTTCCCGGTTACGAGAAGCAGGTTAATCAGGCCCGTTTGACCGGCACAGGGAATCCCCGTCACGGCCGGCTCCACCAGCAACAGTCCGCCGGCCTCCACCCAGGTGGAATCGACGGAGCGGCAGCCCTTCGCATCGGTCACCGAAACAGTGTACACGCCGTCGGGCACGCCCGCGATGATCGGGCTTTCACTCCCTTCGGACCACAGGTACGTCAGGGGCAAATACGGGCTGCCGGCGGTAACGGTAGCCTGCGCCGGATTTCCCAAACAATCGCCGTTGATCGTATCGAGCGTAATTTGCAGCGACGTATATTTTTCAATACGAACGGAATCTATACGGGGCGCCAGACAATAGTCGGACACTTCCACCCAATACAAGCCCGGCTTCTGTGCCACCAGCACGCTGTCGGTACTGCCGTCCTGCCATTGGTAGCCCAGGTGGCCGGCGCCGGCCCGGAGCACGATCACGGTGTCGTTGCAGGATATATAATCGGGCCCGAGATCGAAGGGTTCGACGGCAGGCTCAAATTCAAATTGAAAAATATTGTTCGGGTAGTTGCATTCGATTTGGGTGGTTGCCGGAAAATCGAGGGCCAGATTGAACGGCCGTGCTTTGGTGCCGTCGTCGCTCACCACCCCGTACACTTTCCCCGGAAGTGCCGGCAGCAGAAACAGAAATGGCCGGCATTCCCCCGGCTCCACTTTCGCATCGGTAAACTGTACATTGCCCAACAACGGCGCGCCGGTCGTGGTGGGGTCCGAGGTATAAAAAGCGACCGGCGTGCCGTTCTTCAGTGGGTGGCTGCCGTCGTTGCATATCTGTAGTTGAACGTACAATTTATCATCGGCGCACACGATTTCTGTCACGGAGGCCAGCGCGTCGGGTACCGGCAAAAAAGGCTGAAAATTTTCATCCAACAGCGGGCGTTGCGATAAATAGCGGTTCAGGGGCCGGTTGCCGGAGCCGGCGGCGGGCAATTCAAGGTGATGCAACTGTTGCTGCGCCGGAATGCTCAGGTCGTCGTTTACGTTGACGACGAAGTAGTTGTACTGGTTCCACACATTGCGGCAGGGCACCCAGGGTTCGGCATCCGATTCAAAAACACGCAGTCGCCCCCGGTAATCCGACGACGGGTTGTTGTAGCCGGAAAAAGTGTATCCGGTCACCGCGATTTCCGTTTCGCCGTCGTTGTCCACATCGGCCACTATGGGATATTCGTCGGAGGTAATGGAGCCGCAGGGGATTTTAAACCAGTTGCGCTCTGCATCCACACCGGGCGGAAAAGGCGCCGCACCGCCGTAGAGAATGCGGAAATTATCTTCATCGCGGTACACGATCTCAAAAAGGCCGTCGCCGTTGAAGTCGTACACGGAAGAGCCGGTAAATCCGGAATAATCCTCGGTCACCAAACTCCACCAATACGGCGTGGCCGGTGTGGTCAGCGCAGCCTGCAGGTTGAAACAATTGAGGTTGTAGGCGTTGCAGACTAATATTTCCGGAAAATCCTGCGCATATCCATTCGTCCGGTCGTCATACAGGTTGGCGATACAGGCTAAACTGCCGCTGCGGGAATTGCCGCCCGGGTAAGGGAAAAAGCGCAAAAAACCGTTTTTGTTCCACACATATACGCCCGTCTGGGTATTGTTGCGGCGGGCGCTCACCACTACATCGAGCACGCCGTCCAGGTCCACGTCTGCCACGGCGGTGTAGCCGTCGCCGAAGGCGTTTCCGGGCGCCATCAGGTTGAGGTCGCGTTTGATTTTGATCTGGTAGCCGTCGCCGTCGTTGGGGTCGAGGTCGATGGAATAGATGGCCGGGCCCGCCACAAGTTCGAGTCCGGCGCAGTCCGGATCGCCGTTGCAGTCGGCCACCGAAAGCAGATCGACCGCCGTGGGACTACATGAACCCTCCTGATACACGCTGTACATGGCCTGACCGATGTAGCCCGGGCCGTTGATGACCTTGTTCAGGGTCGGGTTGGCGGGATTGGTAAGATTAAACTCAAAAACGTCGCTGCCGGCATAAATTTCCGGGATACCGTCGCCGTCGAAATCGGCGAAGTAGGGTTTTTGGTCGGTGTAGTCCAGTTGGCCGGAAGAGGTGACCCAGAGCGTCATGGGCGCGCCGGGCGTTTCGGTGTAATTCCGGAACACGCGGATGCGGCGGTCGTTGCACGACATGATGAGTTCCGGGATACCGTCGTTGTTGATATCGCCCACGGTAGGGCCCGGCACCGGGTAGGGATCGAAGCCGCTGGGAATGGTCAGTACCAGGGGATTGGCGAGATTGGAGCCGTCGCCCCGAAAAAACAGGATGCGGTTGGCTAAGCTGGAGCCGTTGGCGGCTGCGGCGGCCACGATGATTTCGGGCATACTGTCCTGGTGCGGATTCATGTTGGCTACCACCGGCACCGCCGTGATGGAGGGCCCGTTTTGCGCGGATTGCCAGGCTAACCGCGCCCGGAAATCGGAAGGCAGTTCCGTCACCGAACAATCCGTGCCGCTGAAGCAGTGGCAGTCGGTGTCGTAACAATCGACATAGCCGTCATTGTCGTCGTCGATGCCGTTATCGCAGATTTCGGCGGCGGTGGCCGTGGGAAGCTGCTGGCCCCGGGTTTCGGTGAGCCAAAACGAAAAAAACAAGACCAAAGGAAGTAGTAGTCCTTGCATAAATGGCTTGCGCGGCAAAATCAGGGTGTGGGTGAGCAGGATTTTGCAAGAGTACGCAAGAAGTTTTGGATAACACAACCTTTTCGGGATTTAATTTGCCGGAATTGATCGCCCTGGCACTGCCGCTGACTTCATTTAGAGATAACGGTTCTGAAAATTTGCCGGCAGGCATTTATAGCGCCGACCGCAGCACCATGAGCAGGTTTCCCAGGTGGTCGTTTAACACGAGGCAGGGTAAAAAAATTCCCAACATGCTCTTAACCTGATCGCCCCTTACATCTTAACAATAGCCTGGACTGAAGTGCCCGCTTCCGATTGAATCTGCAAATAATACAGTCCGGGTTGCCAATCTGCGGTGATAACCTGTGGCATCGTTTCTCCAGACCCGGTACTCGTAAATTCAAATTGAAGGCGGCCTGCCGGATCGAATATCCGCACCGTGCCGGTCGTTGATTCCAGACCGGGTATATGGAGGTCGAGATAATCATCGAAGGGGTTGGGCGCTAAAACGCCCTGGAGCGGCGCGACGGCCGAAACCGGGTTTCCTCCCTGTACCTGTAAGTTGGCACTGCTGCCCGGCGTACAAACGTTTGACTGATTTGCCGAATAAAGAAACTCCACGTCGCTCTGAATCGTAACTGCAAGTGGCAGCACATCAGGCAGGGGGACCATATTGTTCGAAGTGATGGACATTTTTTCGTTCCACTGATTGCCCTCCCAATAATTGACTATTATGGTGCTTACCTTTTCCCCCAAGGCATCAAGCGATGGATGGCCGCTTTCGTCAAGATACACGACTGACCAGTCTTTGCGCGGAACGGCCAAAGGTCTGAAAGAATAGTGAACGGTATTTTCCGGATCTTTTCCGACCATCAGAAACTCAAAAAAATCGCCGTTGGCCAATTTAAGATAGGCGTGAAATACCTCGTCGAGCGTATCTGCCGGCGGGAACGAGTGTACTTTGTAAATACAGATGGTGAATTGGGGCTGCGTTATCAGTTGGTCCGCACTCGCGTACCCGTTTTGTTGGTTGGGGAGCTGTTGACCCAAATCCAGGTTGACAATATCGTCAATGATAATAGTGGGTGTATAAAAGTCTGCTGAATTGGTTGCCCCGAACGGTCCCACAATGCAAGTAGAGGCTTGCACACTCACCCGGTAATGCGCACCGGGGTGCAGCCCGGCATAAATCCGGTAGAGTGCTTGCGTCACAAGGAGGTCTTCCACAAGCCCCGAATTCAGGTTTTTTAGTTCCACCCGGTACCAGGCACCGACTCCTGCGCTTGCCCAGGATGCAGTAGCCGAAGTCTGTGTAATATTGGAAATGGAGACCGAGGAGGGCGGCGACAATGTGATACAGGTGCTGGATTGTGCGCGTACTGTAAGCGCCACGGCGAAGGTCAGCCACAGCAATGCTATCCACTGTGTAAAATGTTTGGACATCTTTCTTAAAGTTGAAATTTGAAGCCGGTACTTATTCCGAACCGGCAAAGTTCAGTACGGCAATTTTTGACAAGTAGGGGCAGCCAACATACTACAATTTTAAATAATTTTCAAGTGAAATCACGATATTTGCCCGGTGTTAAACCGGAAATTACTTGAGATTATTAAGCACTTGAACGAGGCTGAAATTAAACGGCTGCGGCATTTTCTGCAATCCCCTTACTTCACTTATGGGCTTAGTAATCAGGAAATTATCAAGATTTTTGAACATATCGTTCGTTACAAGGCCGATGAACACGCCCCGGCACTCGACAAGCAGCGGGTGAGTGCCAAACTTTTTCCAGGTAAACCGTACCTGGAAAATGAAAAAAATCCGGTCGATACGCTCACGTCAGACTTGCTTCGCCTGGTCAAAAAATTCCTGTTTATCCAGTCAGCGGAAAACGACACGGCCGAGGCGATGAAAGAGCTTCCGGTTGCGCGGTTTTACCGGAAATTCGACTTGGAGGATCGTTTTTGGAAGAGTGTGCAGCACATGCGGCACTCGCTCGAACAGGAACGTTCCCGGGATGAGACGTATTTCCTGAACCGCTACCACGTGGAAGAAGAGGTTTCTACTTTTAAAAGCTTATTTAATTCCTCCGAAGACGACGTCAACATCGGGACTAAAGTTCAATTCCTGGAGAATTTTTTTGCCACCATCCGCATGGATATTGTCTGCAATATGGATTTACAACGGCAGATGGTCGAATTTGATCCGGCCTATTCTCCGGCACTTGGCGACGAACTGATCCGCCTCATTAGGCAGGGCGCCTTCCCGGAAAACGAACTGCTTCCCATCTACCTGCTCGTGTTCGATACCATCAATAATCCCACTAACCTGGAAATGGTGGACCAACTCCAGGAAACGTTGGAAAAACGAAAACATATTCTGCCGCTGACACACCTTAAAAATCTGATGGCCTACCTGCGGATTTTTGTCATGCGCCGGTACCAGAAAACCGGAAAAGGCGAATACCTGACCCAATACTTTGAATTGATTACCCAGCACCTGGAGGCCGGCTACCTGTATTATGACAACAAGATACATGCCGCATCTCTCCGAAATATTACACACAATGGATTGCGGCTCGGCGCGTATGCCAAAGTACGTGAAATTTTAGAAAACCACCCGCCGGAACGAATCGGCGCGACCCGGAACCCGAAAGAATTTCACAATCTGAATATGGCTATTTATCATTTGGCGCTCCGCGAGTACGATAAGGCGGAGGAACACTTGGGCTACTGCAATTTCGGCAATGTGTATTTCAGCGTACAAGCCGAGATATTGAGGATCAAAATATATTTTGAAACCAATAACGAATTGCTGGAATCGCGGATCAAAGCGCTGTTACAAAAAATACGGCGATCCAAAATGGTTAAAGCGCACAAGGAGCGCTACTTCAGCCTCCTGAACAAAATCCTCCTGATGATAAAATATGGCTGGGATAAGCATCATCCCAGACGCGCCCGCCTGGCAGAAGAAATCCGGAATACACCGGGCTTGCTGGAAAAAGAGTGGCTTTTAAATCAGCTCCAGTAAAAGGCTTCGGCTTGAAACGGGCGTATTTTTGTAACCCGGTACAAAAAATTGATTTTCAATTAATTGCCACTTTTCCTTGGTTTTACCCGGCCTGCTAATCGCCTCGATCATCCGCATCTTTGGCCGGTAAAGCGGGCGGAAAATGTAGTTTGCGGACCTGCGCCCGGACTTGAATTTTGCGTGGTCAGTATTCATCCAGAGCCACACATCTCTCCAGGGCAACCGGCAACATGCTTCACTTGAAGAATTAATCGGCAGCCTGTTTTTTTATTAGTCAGTCATGGCCATGGCTGACACTAAAATCTATTAAATATGACGTTTTATCTACCTTTTCGAAGCCTTATGCTGAAGACACAAAAAAACAGATCGCTGATTTTGACACCGCTGTTCCTGCTTTTACTGCTGGCAATGGGAGGAGCGAAATTGAACGCGCAATGCAATTGCAAGTATGTTGTAGGAACCGGTTCGCCGAGCGGGATTTCTACCCTGAGCGTGGCCATAGATTCCTTTCCTGGAATTGAAGCGCCAGGCGATTCTTGCGTAAAGATCATCGGCCAATTCAATGTAGACGCCAATGAAACCTGGAATCTGGGGCCAACGAGCCCAGCCTTGAGCCGGATCATTTTTGCAAACTCCGGCTCTTCTTTATTTGTGCTCAATGGCGGAACCTTAAATGCTACCCCTCGGGCGGTTTTTATACCTTGTAACCCCTTTGGAACCTGGCGAGGCGTTTTTATCCAGTCCGGAGGCACTATCAATACAGATTCTGCGAGGTTTATTAATGCCAATATCGCTGGAATATCCATTTCGAACGACGCTTATTTCGACATACGAGGTTCGCTATTTGTGGAATGTACTGATGGATTGAGAATAATTGGCCAGCAAACGCCGGCGAATCACACCGTGGAAGGCAATCAGTTTTATAATTGTACCACCGGTATTGATATGTTAAGCGCCATTAATGTCAATATTCTGAATAACTGGTACCATTTTACAGGACTTACAAATACCAATCCCAGTACCCATACCGGCATTCATTTGGAGGGATTCTGCCGAAATATCTCCATCACCCAGGGCGATTTTGATTCCCTGGCTTGTGGCATCAACACGGTGAAAACAAAAAATCTCGATATAATCGGGGCAAAGTTCAAAACATGCCAAAGCGGTATTTTCAGCATGCAGGGATCGGACCGGATGTATATCAATGACTGCACTTTTGAAAAAACAGGAAAAATTGGTATTCAGGTAAACATGCATGAAGTGAATGCAGGCCCTACGGCAAACCTCTTGATCGACCACAATCAATTCCTTAATCACGGTACCTCCTCCAATATTTATTTAGAGGACATCCTGACGCTCGGGCAATGTGCTGTTTCAAATAATACCATCGACCTGCCGGCGCCGGGCCCAACGCCGTGGGCTTTCGCCGCCAATGGCATTGCCGTGGACAATTTTGACGCTGCCGGCGGCTTGTCGATCACAGGTAACGTGCTGACCAGCGACAATGCCGGCATGCCCCCACCGGGAGGCATCGATGTCCAACAGGCTTCAAAAAATGTGGTTATAGACAATAATACAGTGAATGCTGTAAATGGCGGGAGTTTAGCTACGCATATCCGGGCTACGATCTGTACTGCCGATGTAACGATGAAGGGGAATAGCACGGACGGCGGCAGTTCGATCTCCCAAAAGGGCATCAGCATTGAAAATTGCCCCGGGCTTCTGACGCTGTGCTGCAACACCCTGACGAACTCGGGCACCGGTTTGTATTTCACCGGCCCGCTGAACGGGGCCCAAATTTACACCACCAGTTTCGGGAATCACCCCTTCGCTGCCTTGCACTACAATCAGGTAAGCTCTACCGGCGCCCCGCAAATTCACCACGGCAACGATTGGCGTATGGCTGCCGGAGCCTGGGACGCACGTTTCGACGGAGCCTCCGGGGTAGCGGCCATAACGAATTATGAAGTAGATAACACCTTGTTGCCCAATGGATTGAGTAAAATATCCGCACCGGCTTCCATTCCTTTCTGGTTTGTCGTCACACCGGCAACAGAACCCGATTGCAATACCAGTGCGGGCTGTACCGGTAACAGGGAAGGCGAACGGGAAGCACAAAATAATATACAAAGTGGCTCGGGGCAACAAGCGGCTTTTTCGGTATATCCCAACCCGGCAGATCAATTCCTCACTATTCGCTTTACTGAAAATGCGGTGGAAACTCAGGTTATATTGCGGGATGTGGCCGGTCGTTTGCGGAACCGGCTGCAAATCCATGCCGGTACGAACCAGGCGCAGGTACCAGTCGGCATGCTCGACCAAGGCCTGTATATTTTAGAAATAAAACAAACGGGCAAACCGGATTCATTCTCGAAAATTTTTGTAGCACACTAAAAAATCGCCTGAAACATTGACGAGGTATAAAGATGGCATCACATCACTTTAAAATTATAATTTTTATGAACAAGTTTGGTTTGGTGAATATTCTGTTTGTCCTGACCGCCGGTTGCCCTGCTTTCGGACAAATTAATTTCTCCGACATGATGCCGATTGATACTCCTTTTTCCTATAACTACAACCAGGTCAGTTTCGGAGATTTCGATCAGGATGGTGATCCGGACTTGTTGTACAGAGGTACATCCAACGATCAGGCTTTGTCATGGATGGAGCACGGCCCCGACCACAAACTGTCGAACAAACACAATCTGATAAACGATAAAAAGGTTAGGGGTGTATTCGTAACCGACCTGGATAACGCAGACGGATCCGATATTGTGTATACATTCGTGGATTCTGCTTACCACATGGCCTGGTTGAAAAACGACGGTACGGGGCATTTTGAAACAGCCGGCGAGATCGCTTCCGTTGCCTTCGGCGAAGGGCCGGAACAGTTCTACATACCCGTAGACTTTGATTCGGACACAGATCAGGATTTTTTACTCACGCGATATTTAGGACTGTCCGTACAGGTTTCCTTGCTGGAAAACACGGGTAACGGTACGTTTAAGACTCCCCAGGAACTGTACGTCGGAGCGACGGGTAGCCGTTACAGGGCCATGGACATGAACGGCGACGGGTACTGCGACCTGATTCAGGAAGTCATTTCTAATGATCAGGGCGTGCTGATATCGACTATTGAAATTCTGACAAATGACGGCGCCAATAATTTTTCCGCGCCCATTACGGCGGCTAACGGCATCTTAACGGGATATTATTATCTTGCTGACATTACCCACGACAATTTGCCGGATATCGTCGCCATAGACTCTTCCGGTACTTGGGGCGGCGCGCTTTGGTTGGTTAAAAACAACGGGGCCGGCGGATTCGACGCACCGGAACTGATCCATGATGCCGACTACTATCAAATCCTGATCGCCGACCTCGACGGCGATGGGGATATGGATATTCTTGGACAGTATGGAGCGGAAAATTACCAAATGTCGTGCAACGTATTTGTAAATGACGGTACCGGAGGCATGACAACACAGATTGAAGTGCTTACCGGATTTCCCCCCATGTGGGAAGCGTGTTATTATACCACCCTTCAGGATTGGAATTCAGACGGATTGCCGGATTTCCTTCTCCAGGGGACGCATCTTTATTTCAAAACAAACCTCGGCGGCAACCAGTTTGAACCCAGAAAAATAGCCTTGTTGACCAGAAAGCCCGATATGGCTTATGCCTATGTTACCGATATGAACAACGACGGTAGCAAAGATTTAATAGCAGGTCCAATAGTTACCAATCATATCGGTTATTACCTGAACAACGGTAACAATACCTTCAAACAACAGGACCCGCCGGTGCAGGATTCCAGTTTCACGTTTAATTATGTAGCCGACCTGACGGGAGACAAGGCACCGGATCTCATCAGAGTGCAGGAAACGCGGATCGTTTGGTTTGAAAACAACGGCTCCGGTCGGTTCGGTCCCGCGATACCGCTCCTAAACGTGACGGACGTCAATTACATACGCTCAGCCGACCTCGACAAAGACGGGGACGTAGACCTGGTTATTTTTATCCAATACAACGGCTCCGGAGGGACTACCTCCTCGATAATTATCCTTCGAAACGACGGGCTCAATAATTTTACCCAAATTCAGGACCTTTTATTGGGGCAATTTTCCCTGAAAAGACATGTATTGATGGATACGAACAAGGACAGCTTTCCGGATATCGTTCTTGTCAATTCCCTGAATAATTTTATCGCCTGCCAGAATGATGGAAACGGTCAGTTCTCCAATAATCAGATCATTCACACGGAATCTAATGGTAGTGCCTACCCCGTCTTCACCCCGGGGGATTTCGACAGCGACGGCGACCTGGACATTCTGTACTGTGATTTTAACGCCTTGAACAAACTCACGCTGCTGCGCAACAACGGACAAGGCCAGTTCAACTCCGTTGCCACACAGCCTATGAATCTGTCGGCTTTCAGCACGTATGTCTTAAGGCCGGTCGATCTCGATGGCGACAACCAACTGGATATGTTAATCAAGGGTATTTCGAACATTTATTGGCTAAAAAATACCGGAAATGGCGTTTTTGCCAGTCCAGAGGTCTTGCTAACCGGGTTTGATAACTATTTCAGCGCCATCTTCGTCGACATGGATTCGGATAACGATTTGGACATTGTGGCAACTCAGGTCAGTTCAACAGACATCTTCTGGTTTGAAAACCAAACGGTTGTCGGCACACACCAACCCCGATTTGCTGCAATGACCATTGATATGGCGCCTAATCCCGCTACTGCCGAGACAACCCTCTTCATGCGGTCAGGGCAGGATGTTCCGGATAGTTCTGTTGACGGTCTTGAATACCGGGTAAAACTCTACACTGCCGATGGCCGGCTGGTGCTGGAGCATGTCACCGCGGATGCTGCGTTTTGTCTCAAGCGCAACAACTTACCTGCAGGAAACTACGTCGTTCAGATTACGGACGGATCCAATTCAAAATTTCTGGGCAGTGGAATACTGATTTGGAGGTAAAAACAGAACAGACTTGTTGCGGTGGTGAACGCGGCAACACCGCAACAAGTCTCGGATATGTCAAATGCCTGGACGGCACCAAGTACTAAACCTACGCAACAACCGGTTGCCAGCCACGCAATTTTTTCAATAATTTGGTCAGTTTCAAATTTAAAGAGGGGTTGGCATTGAAAAAATGCCCGTTTATAGTCACCCAGTCTTTCCCTTTTATCACTTCGTGCAATTCGCTGTACGCTATTTGCCGGGCTTTATCAAACGGCGCCCGCCAGTAAATACCGCGGTCCGTCATCGCAAATCCTTCCTTACAATTGCCTTTGAGCGACAGGTCGCAGATAAAATACACCTTTTCCCGCCGACCGGCAGTGAGAAATTGTTTGCAGGCATTGGCTACATATTCGTCGGGCATGGCGATAAAGTTGAAATAGAATAACTCTTCTTCGTGCTCAAAGTCGAGAAAATCCTGGATCATACGCCACAAATCGGTTTTGCCCGCTTGGACGTGTTCATACCGCAAAATGGCATCCGGAAGTAGGATACCGTTTAGATCGGGGCAAAACTGTATAATGAAATAATCCAGCAGCCCTTCAAAGGCTGCGCCGATGTGCCGGTCGATATCCGGTAATCCTTCGGTGCCAAACCGTTCCCAGCGCTGCATCACATCTCCGGCGATTTGTTTGGCCCGGATAGCGTATACTTCCCGGAATTTGGATTGGTAGAACCGCTCCACATAATCGCTGTAGCGGGCCGGATCGTGCTCCTCCTCTACCCTACCCTTCAATCCGCGAAAAAATAATGCTTTGATTTGTTCCGTAATCGTTGCTGGGTCAAATTCCAGGGCAAAACGTGGCTCGAAGTGGCGATCAGACCGCTGTTTCCCTTCAAAATGAAAACCACAGTGGTGGCAAAACACGGAAGCCAATGGGTTCGGTTCGTGGCAAGCCGGACATTGTTTGGTCTTCTCCACAACCTTGTCACCACAGCGATGACAAAATTTAGAGCCGGGTATCAGTTCGGCTGCGCAATTTGGACAATGATTCATACGCCTGGCTGGAAAAGAATGACTTTATAGCCGGCAAATATACAACATTTTGTTTTTTAAATAAAAATTATTTGTTGATTTTTTATGTGTTGATTTGTTGATTTGTTTATGCGTTGATGCGTTGATTTGAGCAACGCGCCTCAAATCAACACATCAACAAATCAACGCATCAACAAATCAACAATTCACCCCACATCCGCCTCTGCATGTATCACCAGCACAGGCGTGTTGGTGTGCAGCAACATATCTTTGGAGATACTGTGGTGCAGGAGATCATCCCAGAAGGACCTATGGTGGGTCACAAAAACGAACAAGTCGATGCGGTGTTCAAAAGCGTATTCGTGCAGGCTTTCCACGATATTCTCACCCACCACTTTGCTAAAAATAAAGGGCATCTCCGAGTCGGCATATACGTAGTTGATTTCAAACAGTTTTTTCTCCAGATCGACGCCTTTTTCGCCGGGTTGGCCGACATGCACAAAATGCAATTGCCCTTTAAAGCGACGCGCGAAAGCCACGGTTTGTTTGACCGTCAAGGGGTCCAGCGAATCGAAATTACTGGCATACAAAATGTTCTGAAACCCGGTGTACGTGGTATGCGGCGGCACCAATAATACCGGGCATACGGCGCTTTTGGACAGTGAAATACTTACCGACCCGAAAATTTTACGGGTGAGATCGCCTCGTCCGGTGGTGCCCATGACAATCAAATCGGCTTTTTGCGACAAATCGAACAATACCTCTTCCGGAAAGCCGAATACGATATTGGTTTGCAGCCAGGGCGGTTGCGAACCCGGCTCGCTGCCGGTCTCGGAAGCGCTGGCAGGAGAACCGGAAAACTTGACGTTACTGCCTTTCGTAGCTTTACGCACAAAAGCATCCACTTCATTCTGCATGGTTTTGCGATAGCCCGACAAGAAACCCGACGGAGACGGCGAAGCTCCTTCGAACAGGCTGTCCATTGCATAAACCACTTCAATGTTGGCATCGAACAGGTGGGCCATCTGGCAGGCATACACCAACGCATTTTCGGAAGCCGGGCTGAGGTCGACGGGGACTAAAATGCGCCGCAACCGGTATAATTTGCTGCGAAGCAAATTCCGGTTGCGGAGCATTCGTTTAATATCTTCCACGCTTGGCACGATGCCTTCCGATACGACTTCACCATCTAAAATCAAGGCAGGAGGTTCCTTCACACCGCTGGCATGAATTCTGTTATACTCTGAAATATCCTCAATCTTAGCCTGAAGCGGGAATTCGGCCAGTGCTTGCGTCAGGTTATTTTTTAGTGCGAACATTTTAGCATCGCCCATTCCCAAAATTTGTATCGTTGTCATCTTGCTGCGGCTTAAATAGTTGAGTTGCAAAACCTGCTGGAGCCATTTTTAATCCAGCCTGAAATACAGCCCCATGGAAGTTAATCGAGGTTTTCGTATACCATGTGCGGTTCGCTCGGCCGCTCCCTCAGCAGCGCTTTGATCACATCCTGCGTGGTAATAATACCCACTAACTCCTCATTTTTCACTACCGGCAAAGCGTGAAACCAGTTTTTACTGAAAATTTCCAGCGCCACGTTGATCCGGTCTTCGGGTTCCAGTTTCCCAAGACCTTTCGTCATGATATCTTCGGCTTTGGTGCGTTCCAGACGGCTTTCATTGACGAAACGGTCGTCGGCAAAATGGCTCAATGCGCCTGTAAAATGTTCAAAATCAGTTTTTGAAATAATCCCGACGATCTTCCGGAACCGAACTACAGGCAGGTGGTGAAACGTGTGAGACTCAAAGAGTTTTTTTACGATCAGCAGATTGTCTTCCGGATTCACGGTAACCAAATCGCTGGACATAATGGTGGAAATCGGTGCAAAGGCATTCATGTTTTTGAATTTTGTAATAAATGAAAGGGTATTTTCGAGAACTTAATACGAACCATTCTCTACAGCAAAAGTGCCCGAAGTGCAGAAGAGCATTAGATGACCGGGCTCAGGAACAAAAATGATCTCCATCAGTTTCGGAATCCCTGATACTATTTGTAAATTTGACCCACAGAAAAAATCAGACATGAAAAAAATACTAATTATTGAAGACAATACCGAGGTGCGTGAGAATTTGTCTGAAATTCTTTCACTGAGCGGTTACCAGACCATCAGTGCGGAAAATGGAAAGGTGGGGGTGGAAAAGGCTCTGAATGACCGTCCCGACTTGATCTTATGCGACGTTATGATGCCGGAGTTAGATGGGTTCGGGGTGTTGCATATTTTGAGCAAACAACCGATAACCTCCGATGTGCCTTTTATTTTTCTCACGGCCAAGGCAGAGAAAGATGATTTTCGCAAAGGTATGGCACTCGGCGCCGACGACTATATCGTAAAACCCTTCGATGACACGATCCTGCTCCAAACCATTGAGACGCGTTTAAAAAAGAATGAACGCCTGAAACAAGCCACTGGCAAACAAAATGGCGCCGGGCTGGAACATTTTATCAACGAAGCGCGCGCCATCGAGGCCATTCAGCACTTGTCGGAAAACCGGGAAATCAGAAGTTACCGAAAAAAAGACTCCCTCTTTCACGAAGGCGAAGTGCCCCGCTGGCTGTTTTTTGTCGAGAAGGGCAACGTCAAGATTTTTAAAACCAACGACGACGGCCGGGAACTAATTATGCGGGTGGCCGGCCCGGGCGATTTTTTGGGTTATCTTGCCCTTTTGCGCGACGACCGTTACCCGGAAAGCGCCGTAGCGCTGGAAGATTCGATGGTTCGGCTGATTCCCAAAGACGATTTTTTCGCCCTCGTTTACGGGCATCGCGATGTAAATGCCCGGTTTATTAAAATGTTGGCCGGCCATATCGTAGACCAGGAACAACAACTGATCGACCTGGCTTATAACTCCGTTCGGAAACGTGTAGCTACTGCCATTATTCATCTGTTTGACCAGGGATACCGGGAAATCAATTTGCTGCGCGAAGACCTGGCAGCCCTGGCCGGCACCGCCAAAGAGACGGTTATCCGGACCCTTACTGATTTCAAAACGGAAGGACTGATCGACGTGCGGGAAGGGTATATTGCCGTAAATAAGCCGGAGAAACTCCGCAACATGCCGAACTAACCCAAAATTAATTTCCCGCAGATTTCTCAGATTTACGCAGATTTTTTTCATTATTTGTCAAAAAAAATCTGCGTAAATCTGCGGGAGACGAAGCCTCCACATACAAATGGGGGCAGGCTTGTTAGCCTGCCCCCATACTGCATCGGAGCGTATTCTCTCCGGAAACCCCATGGTAAGTGAGGCCTAACGAATTGGTTTTTGGATTAAAAATAAGATTATGAATCAGGTGAGTAAGAGCATTTGAATAATCGAATAACGCCAAAACCATGCCAAAAGCATGTCACCGGCATTTTTTTTCGTTATTTAACATTTGGCAACACTCCGGTTAAACCAGGCTTTTTTCCATTTTAAAATGCGGAATCATCACCTCTTCGAAACGGTCGCCGACAATCGTATACCCGGCGCGCAAATAGAAAGGCACCGCGGTTTCCCGTGCATGTAAAACGATCCGGCGAAATCCCAACCGACGGGCCAATGCTTCGGATTCCTGCACCATAGCCAAGCCGATCCCTTGCCCCTGCCTGGCAGCCGCTACAGCAACTTGCCTCATTTTAACATTTTCCTCATCCAACGGCGTCAGATTCAGGTAACCGGCAATCGCACCGTCGGCCGTGCAAGCAACCAGGTGGTGCTCGGCATATTCGCCGGCTAATTGTTCGGGGGCGTATTCGAGCCCCAGCGGTTTTCGCAACACCTCGTAGCGCAGGCGAACGGCCTCGTCATATTCCGGCGTACCGAATTCAATTTGAAAAATTTGTATCATAAATACGTTTTACCTTCGCTCGGCACAACCGTTTAATCAAAAATGGAAGAAAATAACCAACCTTTAGACAGCGGTCTTTCCGCCGCGGGCCCGCTTGAGCGCCTGCAAGTTACACCGAACATCAAAAACTATTGGCGGGAAATATCCAACTGGGGCCTGTTTTTTGCCATACTGGGGTTTACGTCCCTGGGACTCATGGTACTCAGCACATTTGCCGGCGAACGCCGGGGCGATTTGGCGGGATCCGTCATCAGTCTTTTGATCTCCGGCGCCGTCGTTTTTATCCCCTATTGGTTTCTGTTCCAGTTTGCCCGGCAACTCAAACAAGGCCTTGACACAGCATCAACCGAAACCGTGGATGCCGGCTTCTCTTATTTGCGCCGTTTTTATCAGTTCATCGGTGTTCTGGCTATTATTTACATAGGTCTTTTTATCGTTCTTCTCGTGTCCTTCATCAGCCTGCAAGGGCGGATATAACCGGCATTCAACTTCTTCTTCCTTTACAATTTTCATCAACTATGGAATATTCCGGCGCAGATTTACCCGATACCGCTAACATTCCCGGCGACATTCACACCACCCCTTCGATGCGTCAGAACTGGTATGCCATTTCCCGATGGTCTCTATTTTTTGCTATTATGGGTTTTGTATTAATTGGATTGATGCTGCTTGGCGTTAGCCAAATATCCAAAATGCTACCTATGATGGCTTATGCCTTGGGAGAAAATCCCATACTGGACGCCATGACCGCGATGGGCGCCGTATTTGTCGGCATCATCGTGCTGATATTGGCCGTTCAGATACTAATCAATTTCTGGCAATTTCAGTTTGCCACCCAATTGAAACGCTCCGTCACTTATACCGATCAGGAGTCATTCGAGCAATCGTGGATGAACTACCGCAACCTATTCCGGGCCGTCGGCATTGTGACCGTACTTTTTTTAGCGCTGGTTATCGGGCTGATTGCATTTGCCTATTCGCTCAGCCGGTAAATCCGTTTATTTTAAAATGTGTTTCACCCTTGGCCGGTGTGGCGTGATATCGCCCATGCGGGCTTTCTTGGCTTCCTCGTAGTCCGAGAAATTGCCTTCGAAGAAAACAATTTCCGCATCATCTTCAAACGCCAGGATATGCGTAGCCAAACGGTCGATAAACCAACGATCGTGGCTGATCACCAACACGCAACCGGCAAAATCCTCCAGCGCATCTTCCAAAGCGCGCAGGGTGTTCACGTCAATGTCGTTGGTCGGTTCGTCGAGCAAAAGTACGTTGCCGCCGTCTTTCAGGGTCATGGCTAAGTGCACCCGGTTGCGTTCGCCGCCGGAACAAACGGCTAATTTTTTTTGCTGATCGGCGCCGGCAAAGTTGAAGCGGGAGAGATATGCCCGCGCATTCACCGAAGTAGTGCCGACCGTCAGGATATCATTGCCTTCCGAGATGATTTCGTAAATCGTCTTGTTTGGCAAGAGCGCCTCGTGGCTTTGGTCGACGTAACTGATTTTTACCGTGTCGCCGAGGATGATCTCCCCGGAATCGGGCTTTTCCTTGCCCACCAACATTTTGAACAGCGTAGACTTCCCGGCTCCGTTCGGTCCGATAATGCCGATAATGGCATTCCTGGGTATATCGAGATTCAGGTTTTCAATCAATATCCGGTCGCCGAAGGATTTGCTCAGGTTGCGCAGCTCGATTACTTTATCGCCCAGGCGTTGTCCGTTTGGTATCCAGAGCTCGAGTTTGGACTCTTTCTCTCTCACGTCTTCACCGGCCATTTTTTCATAGGCGTTCAAACGGGCCTTGCCTTTGCTTTGCCGGGCTTTGGGCGACATACGCACCCATTCCAGTTCCCGGTCGAGGGTTTTGCGCCGCTTTTCCTCGCTCCGTTCTTCCTGTTCGAGTCGTTTGGATTTTTGCTCCAGCCAGGAAGAATAATTGCCTTTCCAGGGGATGCCTTCGCCGCGGTCGAGTTCGAGTATCCACCCCGCCACATTATCCAGGAAATACCGGTCGTGGGTGACGGCGATTACCGTGCCGGGGAAATTTTGCAGGTATTGTTCCAGCCACAGCACCGATTCGGCGTCTAAGTGGTTGGTCGGTTCGTCGAGCAGCAGAATATCGGGCTGGCTGAGCAACAGGCGGGCCAATGCCACGCGCCGACGTTCGCCGCCGGAACAGGTCCGGATGGGGGTATCATCGGCCGGGCAACGCAGGGCATCGGTGAACAGGCCGAGCCGGTGGTCGAGTTCCCAACCGCCGAGGTGTTCGATTTGTTCCAACACTTCGCCCTGCTGCTCGATGAGTTTCATCATTTCATCGTCGTCGGTCACCTCGCCGAGTTTCATACCGATGTCCTCGTTTTTCTGCAACAGATCGACAATGTGCTGCACCGCCTCTTCCACAATTTGCCGCACGGTTTTATTATCATCCAATACCGGCTCCTGTGCCAGGTAGCCTATTTTAAATTGTTTCTCAAATTCGATCTTGCCTTCGTAATTCTGATCCAGGCCGGCAATAATCTTCAGCAGGGTAGATTTTCCCGAGCCGTTGAGACCCAAAACGCCGATCTTGGCGCCATAAAAAAAAGAGAGCCAGATATTCTTGAGCACTTGTTTTGCCGGCGGGAAAGTTTTGGAAACGCCGGACATCGAGAAAATTATTTTTTCAGACACTTTTTAATCAGGAATAGTGAATGTTACAATTTTGGCGGCGCAAATGTAGGAAGAAGGCGGCAGGGTTTTGAGCAAAGTTTGCTCTTGTCGAAAAAACAATCGGGCCAACCTTATATCAACTTTTATGTTAATCTTGCCGTCAAACAAAACTGCCTGAATCTGAAACCGCCTTTCAAATGCATAAAACGATCATTCCCTTTCCTGCTGTTCACCAACTGGCCAAAACCGATGTCGCCTACGCCACGCTCGACCCGGCGCTGAAGTCTTTCTACCGGTATGCACCGGCGCTTGAAAACTTTCATAAGGCTATTGCGGACCGCAAGGGGATAAATACGCCGCGCGAATTATTAGCCCAGGTGCTTCGGGATCAGTATAAAAACCTGCCGAATGCTGCGCCAGTGATCGATCAAATCGAAGCGCTCCGGCACGAGGATACTTACACCGTCACCACCGCGCACCAGCCGAGCCTGCTACTCGGACCGCTTTATTTTATTTACAAAGCCATCACGACCATCAATCTGGCGGAGGCCGTTCAAAAAGAAACCGGTAAACGAATTATACCCGTGTTCGTGTTGGGCAGTGAAGACCACGATTTGGACGAGTTGAATCATATCCGATTGTTCAACCGGACGATCACCTGGTCACCGGGCCTGAACGGGCCGGTCGGAGAGATGCCCGCAACGTCTCTCTTGCCGGTTTTGGAAGAACTAAAACCGATATTGGGCGACGGTGAGCAGGCGCAGGCCTTGTGGGCAAAAATTGAGCAGTCCTACACACAAGCCGAAACCTTTGCCCAGGCCACTCAAGCCTTGCTGCATGCCCTGTTCGGGCGCTTCGGCTTAGTCGTATTCAATATGAATGACCCGGGATTAAAGCGGCAATTTATTCCGGTGATGCGCGCCGAACTGACGGAACAAGTTTCAAACCGGCTGGTCAGCGCAGCCATAGAACAATTGCACGAGCGGGGATTTAAAACCCAGGCCACGCCCCGGGAAATCAATTTGTTTTACCTCACGCCGGGCCACCGGGAACGAATTGTACTGGAAAATGGCGTGTATAAAGTGCTGCATCTCGATAAAACATTCAGCCCGGAGGAAATGCTCCGGGAACTGGAGGACCATCCGGAGCGATTCAGCCCCAACGTGGTGCTACGCCCGCTTTACCAGGAAATGATCCTGCCCAATCTGGCTTATATAGGTGGCGGCGGCGAACTGGCGTACTGGCTGGAGCGGCGTACCCAATTCGAACATTTCGGCATCCCCTACCCTATTCTGGTGCGGCGCAATTCGGTGCTGTGGTTCGACAAGGATTCGATCAAACGATCGTTGAGATTTGGATTCCCGGCTACCCGGTATTTTGAAGAAACCGATACCCTCGTGCGGGCCTACGTGGAGGCGCAGGCCGAGGCGGAGGTCAGCCTGTCGGCAGAAATCGCCGATTTGCACCGGATTTTTGAACATATCGCCCAAAAAGCGCTGGTTATTGATCCAACCCTGGAAAAATCGGTTCGCGCCGACGAGGTAAAAACCGTCGATCATCTCCAGCAATGGGAAAGCCGGCTGATGCGCGCCGAAAAACAAAAACACGAAGTGACCCTCAACCAACTCCGGGCATTAAAAGAAAAACTTTTCCCGGGAAACGGCCTGCAAGAGCGCTCCGACAATTTTATCCCGTATTACCTGAAGTACGGTGAACGGTTTTTGGATGAGTTGAAGGCCGGCTTAGATCCTTTTGATCCGGGATTTGTGCTCCTGGAGGATATGTGATAAAGCGGTAGTAGACCTGACGCTATTTGATCAATCCGCGCATTTCCAGTAACCGTTCCCGCGCCGGATGCCGGCGTGCCTGTTGGGCGGTATACCAGCGGACCCAGTTTTCCCGGTAAAACATCGTGAACCATCCCAGGGCAGGTAAGGCCAGCGCCAGGGCTATCCACCAGGGGTTCCAACTGAGCAAGCTGCCCAGAAACAAAAGGAAATAATATAACATTCCGCCCAAATGCCCAACGCCCATCCGGACGCTGGATACGAATTCACGTTTTTTTACGGTTTTCCGGGTTACGTATTTTGCCAGCCAGATCACGGGATAACTGGTTAGAAACCCGATTAAAAATGGCAAAAAGCCTGACAAGAAAAGCGCCAAACGGGGCAGACTCCCCCACTCCGGGTGCATCAGCGCATCGTCGTGCAAACCGCCGTCCTGTAACATTTTAAAATAGGAATCGGTTTTCTGCCGGAGCGCCGCTTTTTCTTCCTGCGACAACATATTTATTCGGTCGCAAACAGCCTTTTCCGCTACGAAGCGGCGGTTATGATACTCCACAATGGGGATCAGCGATGCGGCGGTTTCGCTGCGGCAAAGGGTGAGCATTTGCAATGCCAGGTCGTCGTCGGAAGGATCGTCGATGTGCAGGCAAATTTTTTTCAATCCGGTTTCAATATCGGCGAGCAAGCGGTTTGTGGCGGCGGCTTGATTGTGTTGATATTCTTCCCGGTATGCACTTAAGGGTATCGGCTCGCCGATGTTCAACGTTACTTCATCGCGCGGGCGATCGCCATACAAATAGTTGCACCCGGCCGGAATAATCTGCAAATCGGGCAATTCGTGCCGCTCCAGGGTATCAAAAGCAATCCGGGCAATACCTTTTTGTATGGGCCTGACGCGGTATTCCAGGTGATGTTCGCCCTCCACATAAATAGCAACTACGCGCCGTTGTATCAATTTCTGCCGGCAAAACTCGAAAACTTCATCATTCCGGTCTCTGCTGGAATACCCGTCGCGCATCCGGAAAACCGGAAACATATTGATACTTTCCATCAATTTGCGAAAAAAAGGTTTTTCAAAAATATCGCCGCGCGTCATGTAATATAGCGGCGGGTACAAAAAGACGCCGAGCACGCTGGGGTCTAAAAACGCCGTGGGGTGATTGGCCGCCAGCAATGCGGGTTTGTCCGTCGGCACGCCTTGCCGGTTGTAAATGTAAATTTTACGCAAAAACGCGCGAAGCATCAGATGGGCGCTTGAGGCCAAATACGGATAAACCTTGCCGGTGCTTTGGTGACGAAGACTGAATTTCATGCGGCGAAATTAGTTTTCCTGCGCTATTATAGCGAATCATTCATTGCAGACCTGGTCAAATAGGTACCGATGAAGATCAGGAAAACACAGGGAGCCGCCGCCGCCCAAAAAGGAGTGACGATATATGCTTCCGCAAGCTTCTGACATAAGGCGGTCAGCATAATGAAAGCCACGAAAAAAGTGATCGAAACTAAAACCGGATAACCAAAGCCGCCTTTTCGAATAATCGCCCCCAAAGGCGCGCCAATAAAGGAAAAGAGCAGGCATAACAGGATAAAAGTATATTTGGTGTAATATTGAAAGCCGGTTTTCACGGCTTCTTTGCGGCGGCTTTCGATATATGCTTTGCGGCGATCAAGGGCGGTTATTCCCGTCTTGGCCTGAACTATGGCATCTTTCCGTAGTTTTTCGCGACTTTTCGGCTCAAATGTTTCCAGGATAGAGCCGAATGCTGATATGTTTCCAGACCATCGTTGTACCGGCAGAGGCGGGAATGTTGATTCAAGCAATGCTCTATTTAATGTCGTACCAGATTGCGCAACGGGTTTCGGCGGGTTTGATTGGGGCGGCCGGCGCTTGATCCTGGCTATTAAATCATCGGCAATAAATTGTTTGCTGCTATACATTTCCAGTTGCAAGGAATCCATGTTTTTTTTCAACTGACCTATCGTAAGCGCCCCATTTATATTTTTGAAGCGGCCCTCGGGGGTCCGTACCATATCGAACTCGCTCAGGTCCCAAACTTTGGTCCAGATTTTAAACTTCGTGCGTACAAACGGGTATCCACCCGAAGCCGGGCGCGTTTGAGTCGGTTCCTGGTATTGGGCGCCATCGTACAGGTTCATGACAAAGAACCGGTTGTCGTTGGTGGTGAACATCTGGCCGCTATCAGCCAGAATTTGGTTTAGTTTCAATTTGCCGGCGCTGGTTTGGTCTTCAATCATCACATCGCTGATCGTTTCACCATCGCGCGCTTTTTTGCCGATCCGGATAACAAATTGCCGGAATTCTTCGCTGAACACGCCTTCTTCGAGCGCAAGGGCGGGTTTTTGTCTTTGAATGTCATGCAAGCGTGATTTGAATTTAAGATTGGCTACAGGAATAAAAAAGTCGGAGCAGAGGTATGAAAAGCAAGCGATTCCAGCTGCCGTGATGATTATTGAACGCATGACGCGTAACAGCGAAATGCCGGCTGATTTCATACTGGATAGTTCGTATCGCTCAGCCAGGTTTCCCATTACCATCACCGATGCCAGAAGCACCGCAATGGGTAGCGCCATTGGAAAAACGGCTATTGATAAATAGCCGATGAGCTCCAGCATAATAAACAAACCCACCCCTTTCCCGGCGATATCGTCAATGTGCAGCCATAAAACTTGCATGACCAGGACAAACAAGGCTACGCCAAAGGACGCCACAAAGGGCCCTGCGAAACTGGCAAGTAGTAATTTATCAATTTTTTTCATATTCCCAGACCTGAAACCAAACGTTTTAGTCGTCTGAATCGTTGCCTGCCGTTTTGGATACATGTTATGATAAAGTCACTTAAGATATTTCCAGCCCGATCCGGGAATACGAGATATTTTTGCCGGTCCAGTTGAATGACGATAATGACGTTCAATGACAAATGACGCAAAATGACGGTAATGACGAATGACGATAATGACGTTCAATGACAACCACCAACACCCTTTTCGTCGTAGGCGGCGCCACGGCCACCGGAAAAACGGCCACCTCGATTTGGCTGGCCCAGGCATTTGGAACGGAAATATTGTCGGCAGACAGCCGGCAATTTTACCGGGAAATGAGCATTGGAACAGCCAAGCCGACGTTGGCTGAACGGCAACAGGCGCCCCATCATTTTATCGATTCGCTCGGTGTGGCCGACGATTACAGTGTCGGCAATTTTGAGCAGGATGCACTAAAGGTATTGGAACAAATTTTCCAGACCCGAAAAACGGCTATTCTGACCGGCGGATCGGGGTTGTACCTGAACGCCGTTTGCGCCGGCCTGGATGTTTTTCCCGCCATTTCTGTGGAAACCAAAAACCGGGTTGCCGCGGGCGAACAAACTAAGGGCTTGGAGTGGTTGCAAGCACAGTTGGCCGAACTGGATCCCGTTTATTTTTCCAAAATCGACCGTCAGAACCCCGCCCGGTTGCGCCGCGCGGTGGAGGTTTGCCTGGAAAGCGGCCGGCCTTATTCGTCGTTTCTGGTACAGCATAAGCCGACTCGCCCTTTTCACCCGGTTTATCTTTTACTGGAATTGCCACGGGCGGAATTGTACGCGCGAATCGAAGCCCGCGTAGACGCGATGATGGAAGCGGGCCTGGAAGCAGAAGCCCGGACGCTGATTCCCTGGCGCCACCGACCGGCCTTGCGAACTGTCGGATATGAAGAATGGTTCGATTTTTTTGATGGAAAAATCAGTCGGGCAGAAGCCATTGAAAAGATCAAACAACACAGCCGGAATTACGCCAAACGGCAGGCTACCTGGTTTCGGAAACACGGGGATTGGACGGTTTTTCACCCCGACGACCGGGAGGGGATAATGGCATTCTGTACAGCGCAATTATCCCGGAATCCGGCGCAGGATGCCACGATCTAAAAATGACCATTTTTGAAAAAAACGGTCATTAAGGCTCCACACAAACCAGGCGATCAGGCAACCTGTAACGGCCCCGCCTAACACGTCGATCAAAAAATGTTGCGCCAGAAAAATTCGGGACAATCCCACTAAAAGCGCCGTCCAGGCACAGGCAAGCCCCAACCAGGGCGCCCGGCGACGAACCATCTGCGCGATAAGACCGAACATCCCGAAGGCGGTCATTGTGTGGCCCGAAGGAAAACTGGTTTGTCCGCCGTTTATCTCCACATGAGGTACGAGCGCAACCTCGTCCCGGATACCTTTCTTCTCGAAATAGGTCACCGGGCGGTCGGCGCCAATATTATCTTTTAAAACGTAGGATAGCGGCACAAGCACCAAACCGGCGAGCGCAATCAGCAGCGCATACCGGTAACGAAACCCCAGGGCAATAAGTCCGATCACCACAAAAACAGGCGCTTCGCCCAGCCGGGTACAAAAGCGAAAAAAAGTGTTTAGCGGTTCGGCTCGCCAGGCATTAAAATACAACACTTCTTCGCCGAACGGCACAAAAAGCAGCAGTACCAGCCCCGTGTTTATAAATAACAGCGCCGGGATCGCAAACCAGGGATTCAACCATTTCATGCTGTTGCCGGCTTTTTTTTCTGAAAATAGCGGCGCAACCAGAACAACACCCGCTCCAGGCGATCCGTGTTGATCATTTGAGAGTCGTTCATGGCCTTCCGGGTGAGATAAGCGCCGATGGGCATCAGCGCCACACAGGGCGCCATAGCAGCCCAGAACGACGATAATATATAGGCTTCGGCGAGTTTCCGACACATGATGGTCAGCATAATAAAGGTCACGAAAAAAATAATCGAGACCAGGATCGGATAACCAAAGCCCCCTTTTCGAATAATAGCGCCCATTGGGGCTCCGATAAAAAGAAAAACAAAACACACAAAGGCGAAACTGTATTTGGTGAACAGCTCATAGCCCGTTTTAACCTCTTCTTTTCTACGATTTTCAATTTGGTCTTTGCGGCGGTCCAGGGCCGTTCTGCCGGATTTCGCCTGGGTTACAGCGTCTTTCAACAACTTTTCGCGACTTGCCGGCTCAAACGTTTCCATCAGGGAGGCGTATTCGGTCAATTTTTTATCTAACCGTTGTTTGGGCAAAACGGGGCCCTCGACCTTAACAGGCGCCGGCGGTGGCGGAGGTATGACCTTGGGCCTTTTACTTTTTGGCACTTTTTTGATCTGTTCCGCGGCTTTCAGCCGGTCCAGCGAATCCTTTTCGAACATCTCTTTGGATTGCACCAAAGGGTTCGGCAATTTTGAATTGACTGGCGGACGTTTGAGGTTGGCCACCAAATCATCGGCGATGGACTGTTTGCCGTTGTACATTTCAAGTTGCAAAGAGTCCATGTTTTTCCTCAATTGACTCATACTGAGCATGGAGCGCTGCGTTTTGAAACGGTCTTCGTCGGTCCGGTTCATTTCAAACTCGCCCAGGTCCCATACTTTGGCCCAGGATTTAAACTTGGTGCGCACAAACGGGTAACGTTGGCCGGAGGTTTTTCCCTGTGGAGTCGGCTCCTGGTATTGCGCGCCGTTGTAGAGGTTCATGACAAAGAACCGTTTGTCTTCGGTCGTAAACATTTGGCCGCTATCGGCCAGAATCTGGTTGAATTTCAGCCGGCCGGCGTTGGTTTGGTCCTCAATCATCACATCCTTAATTGTCTCGCCATCGCTGGCTTTATCACCGATCCGGATGACAAATTGCCGGAAATCTTCATTAAATACGCCTTTTTCGAGCGTCAGCGCCGGCTTTTGTTTCCGAATATCATACAGGCGGGATTTGAATTTGAGGTTGGCGATCGGGATCAGGAAGTCGGAACAGATATAAGAGAACATGGCAATGCCTGCGGCAACGATAATCGTGGAACGCATAACGCGCATCAGCGAAATACCGGCCGATTTCATGCTCGACAGTTCGTACCGTTCGGCCAGATTACCCATAAGCATCACCGATGCGATGAGTACGGCGATCGGCAGGGCCATCGGGAAGGTGGAGATCGATAAATAGCCGATGAGCTCCAGCATGATAAATATGCTGACGCCCTTTCCGGCAATTTCATCAATATACAGCCACAAAAACTGCATGACCAATACAAACAGGGCGATACCGAACGACACGACGAAAGGCCCTACAAAACTGGAAAGCAGTAGTTTATCAATTTTTTTCATGAAAAGGCGACATCTACACGAACACCGCGTTAAACGCTTTCAAAGCCGAAATCGTTGTGAGGGGTTCCTTTGCCCCGAAGACGCTGCTGCCGGCTACCAGCACATCGGCGCCGGCTTGCAAGAGCGTTTCCGCATTCTGTAAACCGACTCCTCCGTCAATCTCGATGAGCGTTTTCGCGTTGGCAGCAGCAATCATTTGATGTAACTTCCTGATTTTAGGCAGGGTTTGATATATAAATTTTTGACCGCCAAAACCGGGATTCACCGACATCAGGCACACCAGGTCGATATCCTCGATCACATCTTCGAGTAGTTGCACGGGCGTATGCGGGTTGAGCGCAACACCGGCCAGCGCCCCTGTTTCCTTAATTTGTTGAATCGTGCGGTGCAGGTGCGGGCAGGCTTCTAAATGCACCGTGATGACATGAGCGCCGGCATTTCTGATGGGTTCGATATACTTTTCCGGTTCTACGATCATCAAATGGACATCGAGCGGTTTTTGCGCCATTTTGGCAATCGCTTCGATAATGAACATACCAAAGGTGATATTCGGTACAAAGCGGCCATCCATGACATCGAGGTGAAACCAGTCGGCTTCGCTTTGATTGACCATGTCAATTTCCGCCGCGAGCCGGGTGAAATCGGCGGCAAGCACAGAGGGTGCTACGAGATGTTTTTTCACAGTATATATTTATTTTACCGGACGATTACTACCTGATCCTGACGCAAAACGGGATGCCGTTTCATTTTCAGAAATAATTGCGCGGTAGCCAATACATCCTTTTCGCAATAAGCCGCAATCCGGTCGAGGTCGCGTTCTTCCCAATATACGCCGGCGACTTCACTCCCGTCCATATCGTCTTTCGGCGACGGGAAGCCGAAAAGTGCTGCCAGCAGCCGAAGGGAGGTATAATTTTTGTTATCGCCGAATTTCCACATGTCCATGGTATCCAGCAGGTGTTTGGTTTCCCAGGGCTTGCGGCCGGCGATATCGAGCATCCGCGGAAACGGCAGCTGATTCACCAGTATCCGGCGACAGATGTAAGGAATATCGAACTCCTTTATATTATGGCCGCAGATGGCGAACTTGTCCGGATTGCTGAAATGTTTGTTCAGCAACTCGCTGAAATCTTCCAGCAAATTGGCTTCGATATGGTTGGCGTAAGATTTCAGGCGCAGCAAAGGTTCGGTGCTGCCCGGCTGCCGGGTCAGAAAACCGGCGGAGATGCAGATAATCTTACCGAACTCCGCATAAATGCCGGCGCGCAACCGGAAAGTTTCGGCAATTTCATCGAACTGGAGTTCCTCTTCCGTTTTGCGCAGTATCCCGCGGGCTTTTATGGCCCAGAGTTCCTGCATTTCTTCGCTCAATTCCTCAAAATCCGAAACAATGGGCACTGTTTCAATGTCGAGGAACAAAATATTGTATAAATCGAATGTTTCTAAAAGGGACATGTGTGATAAATAAGGTTCATAATAACAAATGGCGCTGCAAAAGTAGCATTTCTCTGCTGTATTTCGATCATAGCCGACTGCTAAGGAATGGCCTGCAGGGAGTGGCATCCTTCGGGGTTTACCCTGAATTAACCCATAGGCTTTCCAACTAATTTCGCTTTATATGGTTTAAATTATAATATTCGCGGCAATAAAGCAATACAGGTGGTGGTTTATTGCATAACTTTTTCAGCGGGTGCCATTCAATAGCGGCGACAAAAAATCCGGAATTAAAACGAAAAAGTTCGCCTATGATCTTAACTTTCGACATCATTTTTTAACGTTGAACCTAACATATCTTTTTAAGTATGAACACTCCCAGCAATTTCAATCAGCCCACTCCTGATTTCGGCAACAACCCGGATAACTCCAAACGTTTGCTGACCATGGCGGGTATCGCCATCGCCGTTCTGCTCGGCCTGAGCATTTTCCTCATGGTAAGCAAATACAAAACCGGCCAGGAACTCGATACCGCCAAGATCGAGATGAATGAACAAAAACAAGCGTTCGCCGAACTCGACACCAAGTACAACGATGCCGTTGCTCAACTGGAGCAACAGAAAGGCCTGAATGCTCAGTTGGACGAAAAAATCAATCAACAACTGCAGCAGTTAGAGCAGAACAAATCGCAGATCGAACAAATGATTCGCGAAAAACGCGACATCAAATCGGCCATGGCTCGTCTGGAAAATCAAAAGCAGCAGTATCTGGCTGAAATTGACAAGTTGAAAGCCGATGTCGGTATCCTGACCGAGAAGAACACGCAGCTCTCCACGGAAAATCAAACCTTGAATACCTCCCTCACGGAAACGCAAACGCGTCTGTCGGAAGAATCCACGGCCAAAGCTTCCTTGATCTCGGAAAAAACACAACTGGAAACAGAGCGCCAGGTACTGAGCAAAAAAGTAGATATTGCTTCGGCTATCCGGGTTAAAAATATCACGGTGAAAGCCGTAGATGTGCGCAGCAGCGGCAAAGAGAAATCCAAATCGCGTGCCAGCAAAGTTGACAAACTGAATATCTGCTTCGTTACTGAGCCCAACGAAGTGGTTCCTTCCGGCGAAGAGACATTTTATCTCACGGTAATTGATCCCACGGGCGCTACCCTTGCTGTCGAAAGTCTGGGTTCCGGTATTGCGCAGGATAAGCGCAACGAGCAGGAATTCCGCTACACCACAACCGCTACCACCAACTATCAAAACGGTGAATCCAATGTTTGCGGTGCATGGCAGCCAGGCCAAAACTTCGTAAAAGGAAAATACGAAGTTAAAATTTTCAACAAAGGTTACCTCGTCGGCTCGGGCTCTTTTAATCTGAAATAGTAATCCGGCTCACGAATCAAGAATTCACCTTGCATAGGCAACAGGTAGCAGGAGTCATCCCGGGTTTCCCGGTGATGGCTCCTGTTTTTTTTGTGCCGATTGTTCAGGCTTTAATCTATGTTTGTGTCTTCCATTTAGGAAACATAAGTAGGAATGCATTTCCCGGTTTTGCCACATTTTATTCCGTATTTGCTCTTGTTGTTGCTCGCCCTGGCATTAGCCCTGGCTTGGCGCCTTTATCTTGATCGTAAACGAATAAGGATCCGCTTAGAACAGGAACAAAACAAATCACAACAATTGCAGCGCCTGCTCGATCAATTGCCTGCGCATGCAGAACCTCTTCCGCAGCCGGAACAATTGCCCGCTCCCAAAGCGGAAAAAAATGCTGATTCATCGGAGTCCCCGCAAAAATCTCTTTTGCCGAATCCCACACGGTACATTGACATCAAACCCAACGATATTGAAATTACATCCATCGACGAACAGCTGATCAAAAAAGCCGTCGGGGTGGTAGAGCAAAACATGTCAAATGCAGAATTTTCCGTACAGGACTTGAGCCATTCCCTGGCGATGAGCCGGGTGTACCTGTACAAAAAGATTTTAGCCCTTACCGGCAAAACCCCCATCGAGTTTATTCGGGTAATCAGGCTCAAACGGGCAGCTCAGCTTTTGGAAAGCAGCCAGTTGACCGTGGCCGAAGTAGCCTACAAGGTCGGTTTTAACAACCCTAAATATTTTGCCCACTATTTTAAGGCGGAATTTGATCTGCTTCCCAAAGCCTATCAAAAAAAATTAAAACACCCGAATTAGATGGTATGATAGATCATTAAGGAGGGGGAAATAGCACTTTTTTTTTCAGTTAACAAACGAAGACCTATTTGTAAACATTTAGCACCCTTACCTTTCATTCCCTTGAATTTTCTTTGCAGAACATTTTAGTAAACACCTCGCCTAACTGACAAATATTATCTTGAAAAAAGAGATGATAACCAAAATTTGACGCAAAAAATAAATTGACGCTGGAATTTGGCACCAACCCTGGAAGTCATACAGCGTGTCACCGTTGCGCATCAGCCCACCACTTATCTACCACTTAATTTTAATCCATTACCGTTTTTTTCACAATATTCACTTAGTTACACTAAACGCTATTATTGTATGATGCAAAAGTTTTACCTGCTGCTTAAATGCACGGGGGCTTTGATGTTATTCTTTTTGCTGACATCCAGCTCCTTACAGGCCCAACAACGCCGACTGACCGGAAAGGTCAGTGAATCCTCCGGTGCGCTTCCCGGCGCAACTGTAGTCGTAAAAGGTACTACAACCGGTACCGTTACCGATGGCGATGGCAACTTCACCCTATTAGCCAGTGGCAATACGCTTGTGCTGGTCGTAACTGCCACGGGCTATCAGACACAAGAAATTAATGTCGGTTCAGAAAACGAAGTCAACGTGACCCTCCGGGAATCAGAAACGCTGGTTTCGGAAGTAGTCGTTACCGGTTACACCGTCGAAACACGGCGACAAACCACCAGTGCCGTAGCCACCGTCAAAACCCGCGACCTGCGGGCCGTTCCATCGGGTAACGTTGAACAACAACTGCAAGGACGCGTCAGTGGCCTTACCGTTATTACTAACGGACAGCCCGGCACCGACAGTCAGGTGCGTATCCGCGGATTCGGCTCTTTTGGCGGCAACTCGCCGCTTTATGTCGTAGACGGTGTGCCTACACAAAATATCAATTTTCTCTCTCCCGATGACATCGAAAATACCACTGTAATGAAAGATGCCTCTTCGGCATCCATCTACGGCGCTCGCGCTGCCAGCGGTGTAATCGTGGTCACTACAAAAAAGGGATCGAAGAAGCCACAGAAACTTCAGGTGAGCTATGATGCACTTGTCGGCTGGACCGACCCGGGCACGGGCCAGGAAATTCTAAACCCCCAGGAGCAGGCAGACTGGACCTGGACTGCACTCAAAAACGCCGGGCTTACGCCAACCCACCCACAATACGGCTCCGGCGACCGGCCTACTTTACCCGACTTTATCAATGTTGGAGGGCAAGCAGGGCTTACCGCCAGCCAGGTTGACTTGAATGCGGAAAAAGACAAATACAACGTGAATCCGGATAACGGCAACATTTATCAGGTGGTACGCGCCAATAAGGCGGGCACGGACTGGTACGACGCCATCACTCGCACGGCGCCGATGACCCGGCACAATCTCGGCTTCACCGGCGCTTCCGAGCACGCCCGGTATTACCTCGGGATGAGCCTACAGGCACAATCCGGTATCTTGCTCTACAACGATTTCCGGCGGCATACCTTCCGTGCCAATACGGAGTTTGACCTCGGCAAACGTGTGCGTATCGGCCAAAACATGCAGTTTACCTATCGCCAGGTGCTCGGCCAATCGGGCGGTGGCAATGGTGCGAACGTTCCGCAGGATGAAAACAGTATCCTGGGCGCATTCCGTATGCCGTCGATCATTCCCGTTTATGACGAGTTCGGTGGTTATGCCGGTACGGCAGCGCAAGGTTTTAACAACCCGCGCAATCCACGTGCCGAACGCGATGGCGTAAAAGATAACAGTGCATTCGGAACCGGCGGCTTTGGCAATGTTTACGCCGAAGTTGACATTCTCGAAGGCCTGAGTTTTAAAACCAGTGTAGGTGGCAACTATGGCAACTTCTACGGTTACGGCTTCACCCGGGTGAGTTATGAAAACGCGGAAAACAACGCCGCCTTTGGTTACAATGAGTTTTCCGGCACCGATTTCTCCTGGGTATTCACCAATACGCTTCAGTTCAAAAAACAGTTCGGCGTTCAAAAACTGGAATTGCTGTTAGGACAAGAGGCACTTAAAGGCGGTATATTCCGCAACATTGCCGGCTCCGGCCTTAGTCCGTTCTCCACCAATCCGGACTATATTACCCTCAGCACCGTTTCAAACAGGGTGGTCAATAGCTTTAATGCTACTCCCTGGACTTATTCTTCCTACTTCGGTCGCGCCCACTATTCCTTGCACGACAAATACTATGTAACCGGTGTATTACGACGCGACGGCTCGTCTCGTTTCGGTCCCGATAACCGTTTCGGCGTATTCCCGGGCGTATCAGCAGCCTGGCGTGTCAGCGGTGAAGATTTTATGCGGGGTGTTTCCTGGCTTGACGATTTCAAAGTTCGCGCCGGATGGGGACAGATGGGTAATGACCAGGTGAACCCGACCAACCAGTTCAGTCTCTTCGCCGCGAGTCTTGGCAATGCCGCTTATGACATTGCCGGCTCAAACGGCAACGTAGACGAAGGCTTCTACCAAAGCCAGGTGGGTAACCCGAACGCTAAATGGGAGGTCAGCACAACCAGCAACGTAGGCTTCGAAGCATTGCTGTTTCAGGGTCGATTGGACGTAATCCTTGATCTGTGGCAAAAAAACACAGATGAACTGCTTTTTAATCCGCCTCAGGCGAATGTATTGGGTGGTTTCGCCGCTCAGCCTTATCAAAACGTGGCTTCGATGGTTAATAAAGGTATTGACCTCCAACTGATAAACAAAGGAAAAATAGCAGGACGGGTTGGCTATGAAGTGACCCTCACCGGCTCCATCCTGAACAATGAAATCACCAAAGTGGACGAAAGCCTGGACTATTTTGACGTCAGCCCAGCCAGCAACCGCTTGGCCGGCACTATGGTGCGCAACCAGGTCGGTTATTCCATTTCTTCCTTCTACGGCTATCAGGTGGTCGGCTTATTCCAAAATCAGGCGGAAGTGGATGCCGCACCCGACCAAGATGGCGCCGGCCCCGGCCGTTTCCGTTATGCCGACCTGAACGGTCTCGACGACAATGGCAACCTGACCGGCGTACCCGACGGCAAAATTGACGCTGCCGACCGTACTTACCTGGGCAGCCCGGTGCCGAAATTTACCGGCGGTATGAATCTGAAAGTTACAGTTGGCCAATTTGATGTGGAGGCCTACCTGTACACTTCCATCGGAAATAAAATTTTCCACCTCGCCAAGTGGTTTACCGACTTCTATCCTTCCTTTAAAGGTGCTGCCATCGGCGCGCGGGTGAAAGACTCTTGGTCCACCTCGAATACCGGCTCTGAGAACCCGATTTTCGAAGACGTATCCAACTTCAGCACCAACACGCAACCGAATTCCTGGTATGTTGAAGACGGTTCTTATCTGCGTTTGCAAAACCTGACGCTTGGATATAATCTGTCCGGCAACATGTTGAACCGGCTGAAATTGCAGCGCGCCCGTGTGTTTGTAGGTACCAACAACCTCCTCACCATTTCGGGGTATAAAGGCCTTGATCCGGGCGTAGGTGGCGCCGCTGATACCAACTTCGGTATCGACGTAGGCAACTACCCGGTGACGCGCAGCATAATGGTCGGCGTCGGCGTAACCTTCTAATCGATTCAAAACCGGAAGGTTAAACTGAAAAGGAGTAGATATTGATTGAAAAAACTGCTCCGCCTTTTATCAACATCAATTTCTAAAACTAAGAAAAATGAAAAAATTCACGAATAAATTATTGCTTGCGGCATCTGTCGCGTTGGCAATAAACTTACTCTTTAGCGCCTGCAAAGATAGTTTCCTCGAAATCACGCCAACTGCATCGTTGACGGAGGAAGTATTGAGCAGCAAGAAAGGCCTGGATGGTCTCCTTATAGGCTGCTATGGCGTCCTCACCGGCCGTGATGCATCCTTCTATTCCGGTTTCGGCAACTGGGTACATGGTAGTATTCTGGGTGGCGAAGCCAATAAAGGCACCAATGGTGGCGACCAAGCCGTAGTCAATCCGGTACAACGTTTCGAAACGCTTCCGAACAACGATTTGCCTGCACAAAAATGGCGTATCTCCTTCGAAGGTGTGGCGCGCTGTAACACTCTGTTGCGACTCGTCGGCTCAACTACCGATGCCACAGTAACCGCAGCAGACAAAACCCGCCTGAGTGCAGAAGCCCGCTTCCTGCGTGGGTTCTACTATCTGGAACTCAAGAAAGCGTTTGGTAATGTGCCTTATGTGGACGAAACAATGACTTCTGAGCAGGCCATCAGCGTGCCGAACAACGTGGATATTTATCCAAAAATCGAAGCGGATTTCCAATATGCTGCTGATAATCTACCCGGAGCACAATCGGCTGTGGGGCGCGCCAACAGTTGGGCCGCAAAAGCGTTTTTAGCCAAAACGCTCCTGTTTCAGAATAAACATGCACAAGCCCTGCCGATTTTTACCGATGTGATTACAAACGGTCAAACATCCAATGGATTGAAATACGCCCTGGTTCCGAATTATGCCGACTTCTTCAAAGCAGAAAATGAAAACAATTCGGAATCTATTTTTGCTGCACAAACGGCGGTCAACACAGGTAGCACAGGCAACGCCAACGGCGAACATGTGCTGAACTTCCCCTACAACTCGGGCTCCGACGGGCCTGCCGGTTGCTGCGGATTCTTCCAGCCCAGTTTCGACCTCGTCAATTCATTCCGCACCGACGCAAACGGACTCCCGCTGCTGGACGGCTCCTACAATTCGGGCGCCAATGAAGTAAAGAATGACTGGGGCGTGAAATCCGGTGATGCATTTACCCCCGATGCCGGCCCGGTTGACCCACGCCTCGACCACTCCGTCGGCCGTCGCGGCATTCCGTATCTCGACTGGATCGATCACCCGGGCGATAACTGGATTCGCGACCAATCTTATGCCGGGCCGTATTCGCCGAAAAAATTCGTTTTCTACAAAGCCACCCAAAACACGCTCACCGACGGTTCCTCCTGGACGCGCGGCTGGACGGCTATCAACCAGCCGCTCATGCGCTTTTCCGATGTGCTGCTGATGGCTGCAGAATGTGAAATCGAAGCCGGTTCGCTCGAAACAGCCCGCGGCTATGTCAACCAGGTACGCGCCCGTGCAGCGAACCCGGCCAGCTGGGTGAAGCGTGCAGACGGCTCCAACGCGGCCAATTATGTGATCGGTTTGTACAACACGCCATGGACGGATAAAGCCGTTGCTCACACCGCCGTGCGCTTCGAGCGCAAACTGGAACTCTCCGCCGAAGGACACCGGTTCTACGACCTGAACCGCTGGGGTATTGCCTCAACGACACTCAATGCCTACCTGCAGTTTGAAGGCGCTCGTTTGATTACCGCTTTAGGCGGCGCTACGTTCGGACCGGGTAAAGAAGTATATCCGATCCCGCAGTCGCAGATCGATATTCAAGGCGCCGACGTACTGAAGCAAAACCCGGGATATTAATTTGACTTCATATAATTTGGTTTAGTTTATAGTATCATTTTTGGGCGGGCTTAAGAATTTTTCAGCATCATACAATAGCTGCTTTAATGCACTGAAAAAATCTTTTGCCCGCCCTTATTTTTGGAACGTGTGCAACCAAAAACTTCCTTTTCCTATCTATTTTTTCTCGGCGCAATAGTCCTTTTAGTTGTGCTGGCAGGCTGCAACAGGGAGGAGAAATTATTCCAACTGCTCGATAGCGGGCAAACCGGGATCGTTTTTAATAACCGGATCACCGAATCCGATTCCCTGAATATTCTAAACGCTGAATTTATTTATAACGGTGGCGGCGTTGGCATCGGCGATTTTAACGGCGACGGCCTGCAGGACATTTATTTCACCGGAAACCAGGTGGAAAACAAACTTTATCTCAACCGGGGCGATTTAAAATTTGAAGACATCACCGCCATAGCCGGCGTGCAAAAAAAGCCGGGGCAATGGTCGTCCGGGATCAATATCCTGGACCTGAACCTGGATGGTAAACCGGATATTTACGTTTGTAATACCTTTGTAAACGACCCCGAAAAAAGAAAAAACCTCCTGTTTATCAATGCAGGAAACGACAAGACCGGTATTCCGCATTTCACGGAAATGGCCGAATCTTATGGCATTGCCGATACGACACACGCTTCCCATGCCCAGTTTTTCGACTACGACAATGATGGCGATCTCGATCTGTTCGTCGGCGTGAACGTCATGGATGTAAAAGCGCCGAACCGGTATGTTCCTAAAATCACTGATGGAAGCGCCCAAAACCGCGACCGGCTTTATCGCAACGACTGGAGCGAACAGGCAGGTCACCCGGTGTTTACCGATGTTTCCCTGGAGGCCGGCATCAAACTGACCGGCTTCAGTCACAGCACCCTCATTGCTGATTTTAATGAGGACGGATGGCCGGATATCTACGTCGCCAACGACTACGTGAGCAACGACTTGCTTTATATAAACAACACAGACGGAACGTTTACAAACCGTATAGCCGATATATTCAAGCACCAGGCAGCCTCTGCCATGGGCAGTGATGCAGCCGACGTGAACAATGACGGTAAATTAGACTTGTTCACTACGGAAATGATGCCCTACTACAACAAACGAAAAAAGTTGTTTCTGGGGCCAAACAACTACAATACCTATATCAATAACAAAACTTACGGTTACGAGCACCAGTACGCCCGCAACACCCTGCAACTCAACCGGGGCATCAGCCCGGAAACGGGATTGCCGGTATTCAGCGACATTGCCTTTCTCGCCGGCGTACAGGAAACCGAATGGAGCTGGGCGCCTCTCATTGCCGACTTCGACAACGACGGCAACCGCGATATTTTTATTACAAACGGATTCCCCCGGGATGTCACGGATCACGATTTCGGGAGTTACCTCGCCTCCGTGAGTTTCCTGATGTCTTCTATGGATTTGCAGGAAATAATCCCCCAAGTGAAGGTGCCTGCCTTCGCCTTTAAAAACGACGGAAACCTGCGTTTTTCGGATTATTCCAATACTTGGGGGATAAAAATCCCCGCGTTCTCCAATGGAGCTGCTGCCGCCGACCTCGATAATGACGGCGACCTGGACCTGGTGGTCAACAATATTAATGACCCCGCATTTGTCTTTAAAAACACCTTGAACGATAGTAAACAGAAGTCTAACTATCTGCGAATCAGCATAAAAGGCAAACCGGCAAACCCTGACGCTTTCGGTACCGAGGTCGTTGCGTATTTTAATGGGGTGGCCCAGGCTGCGCAGGTGGTAGCGGGCCGGGGCTATTTGTCCACTTCAGAACGAATCGTTCATTTCGGGCTCGGCGACGTATCACGGGTAGATTCCGTCCGGGTGCGATGGGGGCCAGAAGGGGAATCTTTGCTGATGAATGTTGCAGCCAATCAAACGCTCCTGGTGCGGTATAACGATCAGTCGCTTTTACCCCGGAGTAAGGAAATGCTTGCGCCATGGTTCGAAGAAATGAATGCGCAAGCACTCGGTCTGGATTTTTTCCACCGCGATACAGACTTTGTCGATTTCAATTATCAACCTACCCTGCCGCATAAATATACCCAGTACGGGCCCAGTGCCTCAGTCGGCGATGTAAACGGCGATCAACTCGATGATATTTACCTGGGTGGCAGTGCCCTGGAAAACGGCGCCTGGTTCGTCCAAACCCAGGATGGAAAATTCTCCCGGAAAAACGTTTCTTACAAAACAAACCCCGACAAACTGGAAGAAGAACTCGGAACGCTGCTTTTCGACGCCGATAATGACGGCGACCTCGATCTCTACATCGTACGCGGCAGTCCGCAGCAGCCCCCCGGCGCAGTGTTGTATCAGGATGTTTTGTGTGTAAATGACGGTCGGGGTAATTACACCATCGCGTCACAAGCGCTCCCTGCAGAAACCGCCTGCGGCCAATGTGTAAAAGCCGCCGACTTTGACGGTGACGGCGATCTCGACCTGTTCGTCGGCGGGCGGGTACTACCGATGAACTACCCCAAGACCGACCGGAATTTTTTGCTGCGCAATGATTCCAAAGGAAAAGACAACCCGGTTTTTACGGATGTGACGGCGCAGATGTTTCCGGAACTCACTTATATCGGCCTGATCAGCGATGCGCTCTGGACAGATTTTAACAACGATACCCATCCCGATCTGATCCTGGCCGGCGAATGGATGCCGCTCACTTTTTTTCAAAATGACGGTAAAACCCTGACTAATGTCACAAAAAATTCCGGGATCGGCGACAAAACAGGTTGGTGGACCAGCCTCGCAGGCGCCGATTTCGACAACGACGGCGACATCGACTACATCGCCGGCAACTTTGGGGAAAACACCTATTTTAAATGCAGTAGCGAAGAACCGCTCCGGATATACGCCAAAGACTTTGACGGCAATGGCGCCTACGATCCATTTATTTCCTGCTATTGGCAGGATTCACTGGGCAACCGGAAGGAGTATTTTTATCATACCCGCGACGACATGATCCGGCAACTGACGCTGATCCGCCGGAAATTCAATACCTACGGCGCATTGGGCGAGGCGACTGTGCAGGACGTGTTTTCACCGAAAGAACTGGAGGGCGCGCAGATCATGAAAACAAACTGGATGAGCAGCAGTTATGTGGAAAATCTGGGAAATGGTAAATTTAAAATCAGCGCCCTACCCATTGAAGCGCAAATAGCGCCGCTGTATGGGCTTTTACCTTATGATTTTGACCGCGACGGGCTGGTGGATATTTTGATGGTGGGCAACGATTACGGCATGGAACTGATGCAGGGACGCGCCGATGCATTTTATGGGATGGTTTTGAAAAATGCCGGTAAGGGGCGGTTTGTACCTTTAAAACCGACTACCAGTCGGTTTTATGTCCCTTACGATGCCCGGGCGCTGACCAGGGTAAGCCAGGCCGGCGGCCAGGACATAATATTAGCCACACAAAACGCAGGGGCCCTCCTGGTTTTTACCCCGAAATTACCCGCCGGAAAAACTATTCGCCTGGCCCCCGGCGAGGTAAAGGCCCGTATCACTTTCAGAAACGGGCAACAACAAGTACGGGAGTTTTATTGGGGTAGTACATTTTTATCCCAGGAATCGCGCTCGCTGACGTTTGATGCCAATATCCGGGAAATTACCTTGATGGATCAGCAAAACAAACCGACCCGAAAAGTAGACAACCCGGAGTATCGCTAATATAGACCATTTTTGATCTCTAAATCTGTAGCGGCAATGAACAAATGTTCTGGAATCACCACCATCATTAGTATCAGTTTGGCGGCAGCGCTGATACTTTTCCCAATCTCCTGTAAAGAGGACTTTTTACACATTATTCCGAAAGGGGAGTTATCGGATGAACTGCTTTCCAATAAAAAGGGGCTTGAAGTGCTCCTGATTGGTTGTTACAGCATACTGACCGGTCGTGATCAGTTGTTTTATTCCGGCTTCGGCAACTGGGTGCATGGCAGTATCCTTGGCGGCGACGCCAATAAAGGTAGTGATGCCGGCGATCAATCGCTGCTAAGTCCTGTTCAGCGGTTCCAAACCTTGCCAAACAACGACGTCCCGGCGCAAAAATGGCGTATCTGTTTCGAGGGTATAGCGCGCTGTAATACGTTGTTGCGCCTCGTCAGTGCTACTTCCGACCCCTCTGTAACGGCAACCGACAAAACCCGCCTAAGCGCCGAAGCCCGGTTCCTTCGCGGATTTTACTACCTCGAACTGAAAAAAGTATTTGGCATGGTTCCGTATATTGACGAAACCCTGACCGCTGAACAGGCTGTTGCCATACCGAACAACGTGGATATTTATCCGAAAATTGAAGCGGACTTTCAGGCTGCTGCGGATAACTTGCCCGAAACCCAATCTGACGCGGGCCGTGCAAACAAGTGGGCAGCCAAAAGTTTTCTCGCTAAAACGCTCCTGTACCAAAATAAACACGCGGAGGCGCTGCCCATTTTCACCGACGTGATCAATAACGGTAAAACGACAAACGGCCTGAAATACAGCCTGGTCCCAAAATATGCAGACTTCTTCAAGGCAGAAAACGACAACAACGCTGAGTCCGTTTTTGCTGCACAAACGGCTGCCAATACCGGCAGTACCGGCAATGCCAACGGCGAAAACGTGCTGAATTTCCCTTACAACACAGGCTCCGACGGGCCTGCCGGTTGTTGCGGTTTCTTTCAACCGAGCTTCGATCTGGTTAACTCCTTCCGCACAGATGCCAATGGACTTCCCTTGTTGGACGGCTCCTACAATAGCCCGGCAAATGAAGTAAAAAACGACTGGGGAATTACCTCCGCTCAACCTTTCACTCCGGATAGCGCCCCACTCGATCCGCGTCTCGACCATTCCGTCGGACGCCGGGGTATCCCTTACCTCGACTGGATTGACCACCCGGGCGAGAACTGGATACGCGACCAGCAATATGGAGGCCCCTATTCGCCCAAAAAATTCGTGTTCTATAAAGCCACTATGAATACGTTTACCGACGGTTCGTCCTGGACCCGTGGCTGGACGGCCATCAATCAACCGCTCCTGCGATTTGCCGATGTACTGCTCCTGGCGGCTGAATGTGAAATTGAAGCAGGTTCGCTCGACAAAGCCCGTGAATACGTAAACCGGGTGCGCGCCCGGGCGGCCAACCCCGATAGTTGGGTAAAAAGAAGTGATGGTTCCAACGCCGCCAATTATGTTATCGGTTTGTACAATGCGCCGTGGACGGACAAAACGGCAGCAACTGACGCCGTTCGTTTTGAACGCAAACTGGAGCTTTCCGGCGAGGGACACCGTTTCTTCGATCTCGTCCGCTGGGGCATCGCGTCGTCAGTGCTCAACGATTATTTTCAATTTGAAAGTGCACGTCTGACTACTGCATTCGGTGGCGCCTTTTTTACCCAAAATCAGGATGAATACTATCCCATTCCCCAGTTGCAGATTGACCTGCAGGGCGCCGACATATTGAAGCAAAACCCGGGTCACTGAAATGAAAGCCTACATCAACGGTAAAATTTATACAGGGGATAAAATACTGTCGGACCATTGTGTTTTGGCAGAAAATGGAAAAGTTTTTGACCTGGTAGAACGCAGTGCAATTCCTGCCCACATCGAAACGATCGATTTGAAAGGGCGCCTGTTAGCCCCGGCATTTATCGATCTTCAGATTTATGGCGGGAACGGGCATTTATTTGGAGAATTTCCCTCGGTAGAAGCCTTAAAAGCCACTTACGCATATTGCCTTTCCGGTGGCGCAACCCAGTTTTTACCTACCGTCGCCACCAATTCGGAAGCGGTCATGTTTGCCGCTATCGATGCGGTGCGGGAATACTGGCGGCAGGGCGGGCACGGCGTTCCGGGCCTCCATTTGGAAGGGCCCTATATCAATCCGGCAAAACGGGGTGCGCATATCTCCGAATTTATTCAGCAACCTACTTTGGACGGGGTGAAAAAGTTGCTGTCGTACGGTGAAGGGGTGATAAAAATGATCACACTTGCCCCGGAAGTATGTCCGGATGAGGTGATCGATTTTTTGCTGCAACAGGATATTGTGCTTTCCGCCGGCCATACCAATGCCAACTACCGGCAGGCCATGACCGCCTTTGAGAAAGGCCTAAAAACGGCTACGCACCTTTTTAACGCCATGTCGGCCCTGCAACACCGCGAACCAGGCATGGTCGGGGCTATTTTCGATCATCCGGATGTGCGGGTGAGTATGGTAGCCGATGGTCATCATGTGGATTTTCCGGTGATCCGGCTGACTAAAAAACTACTGGGCGAACGGCTGTTTCTGATCACCGACGCTGTAACAGAAAGCCTGAACGGCCGTTATTCACACCGGTTGCAGGGAGATAAATATGTGATCGCAGATGGCACTTTGTCCGGCTCTGCACTTACAATGATACAGGCGGTCCGGAATTGTGTGCATCACGTTGGCATTCCACTGGAAGAAGCGCTGCGCATGGCATCGTTATATCCGGCTCAAATCATTGGTCTGGATCGGGAATTTGGCAGAATTGAGCCCGGTTTTGCTGAAAGTTTTGTCGTTTTAAATGATCAGGGCGACCTGGTTTCTGTCATCAACTAACATTACAACATGATTTTACAAATAAAATCCATTCTGTACTGTTTGCTCCCGGTCGGCATGATCGTATTCCTCAACGGAATTTGCCTTGGCCAAAAACTACCTGCCGGCCCGCAGGTATTGTCCTTTTTTTCCAATACCGACGATACGGAACAACCCTACGCCATTTATTTGCCTAAAAAATTTTCAGGCAAAAAGAAATATCCCTTAGTGATCATGCTCCATGGGGCCGGCTCTAATCACCGGTTGGCCCTGCGTCGGGTATTTGGAAAAAGTAATGCCGCTGGCGAAACCGATGTGGAGGCATCACTTTATTTTCCGGAATGGCAAGACGTGAATTATATCGTGGCCGCTCCTTACGCCCGGGGCACTGCCGGATACCAGGGTTTTGTGGAAAAAGACGTGTATGATATGCTGGACGATATTAAACGGCGATTCAGGGTGGACGAAAACCGGATATATCTGACCGGCTTGTCGATGGGTGGTGGCGGCACCTTGTCTTTAGGGCTGCGGCGACCCGATATCTGGGCGGCCCTTGCGCCTGTTTGTCCGGCTACCCCTGACAGCGACACGCGGTTGGCTGATAATTTATTAAATGTGCCGGTACATTTTTTTCACGGTGATGCCGATCAGGCGGTACCGGTAAAAATAAGCCGGGAATGGGTGAAGCATTTGAAAGAGCGGGAGTTTGCCGTGGAGTATGCGGAATACCCCGGTGTGGCGCACAACAGTTGGGAAAAAGCCTACGAAAACGGTTTTATTTTCAAGTGGTTCGACCAATTTCGCCGAAATCCATACCCCGACCGGGCAAGGCTTACCACTTATCAATATAAATATAACCGGGCTTATTGGTTGCAAATCAACAAGTTCACGCCGGAAGTTGGCGCATCTATCGACGCCCGGTTCACGGGTAATAACCAAATCGTCGTCCATACCCTCCGGCTGCAAGCGTTTACGCTCCAACTGAAAAACCACCCTAAATTCAATCCGTCAAAACCCCTGCGCATACTGGTGGATGGGCAAAAATTTCATTTCTCCGTGAAAGAGGCGGCCTATTTTTCAAAAAAAGACAGCGCGACCTGGGAAAATTTCCCGTACCGTGCCGCTAAAAACGCCAAACAACCCGGCGCCGAAGGGCCGATCGGAGAGGCCTTCGCAAGCCGGCATATTTACGTGTATGGCACCATGGATAATCCCACTCCGGAAGTGCTGAAAGCGCGGATGGATACCGCGCTGCGGGCAGCCGATTGGTCGGTGGACCGCGGAGCATTTCTCGGCCGGGTAAAATTTTATCCCCGGGTGCTTGCCGACAAAGACGTGCGCCCCAGCGACCTCGAAAGTTCGAATCTGATCTTGTTTGGGAATAAAGAAACCAACAGCATCATTGCTAAATACAGCGATCACCTGCCCCTGGAGATGGATAGTAAAGCGACCGATTATGGGCTGTTCTACGTGTTTCCCATCGACAAACGTTATGTGGCAGTTAGTTCCGGCCTCCCCTGGTGGACCGGTGCGGAAATAACAGGGTGGCGGTTTCTGCCACCGGCTCAAGGGTTGTTGTCAACCTATAAAGACTTTTTATTTTTCAAAGGCTCCGCCAAAGATGTGTTGGCAGAAGGGTATTTTGATGACAATTGGCGCCTGCCGGAATCTGCCGTCACGGTGCTGAAAAAATCTGGCGTAATAAACTGTAATTAAGATTATTGATAAATCTCCTTCCGGCAAGCCTTCAACGTATTCATCAGCAAAGCCGTCACCGTCATCAGCCCTACCCCACCCGGCACGGGGGTGATATGGCTGCATTTGGGCGCCACTTCGTCAAAATCCACATCTCCGACTAAACGGAAGCCGCTTTTTTTGGTGTCGTCCGGGATGCGGTTGATACCTACGTCTACCACCACGGCGCCTTCTTTCACCCAATCGCCTTTGACGAATTGCGGGATGCCGATAGCTGCCACCACGATATCGGCACGGCGCACCTCGGCGGGCAGGTCTTTGGTGCGGGAATGGGTCAACGTTACCGTACAATCGCCGGGGTATCCTTTGCGGGAAAGCAGGAGACTCATGGGCGTACCGACGATATTGCTCCGGCCCAGCACCACAC
This sequence comes from Bacteroidota bacterium, assembly GCA_963169325.1. GTDB lineage: Bacteria > Bacteroidota > Bacteroidia > Chitinophagales > Saprospiraceae > M3007. Next base: position 5,014 of record CAUJEY010000147.1, on the reverse strand, counting down.
AATGTTTGCCGGCGGTTTCGATATTGTAGCGGCGCAGCATTTCCATAATCCCGAAGGGCGTAGCAGGCAAAAATGCCGACATACCCTGGGCCATGCGGCCGAAGTTGACAGGGTGGAAACCGTCGACATCCTTGCGGTGGTCGATGGCGAGGATAATTTTTTCTTCGTTTATATGTTTGGGCAGCGGTAGTTGTACGATAAAACCATCCACATCCGGATCATTGTTCAGGTTATGTACGATTTCAAGCAGTTCGGCTTCAGACAGGTCAGCATCGCGCCGTACCATTGAACTTTTAAAGCCGACTTGTTCGCAGGACTTAATTTTGCTGTTTACATAAACCTGGCTGGCCGGATTTTCGCCCACCAAAACGGCGGCGAGATGCGGGATTTTGCCGCCTTTCTGGCGAATTACATCGACTTCGGCAGCGATTTCGGCCTTAATATTCTCGGAAAGCAGTTTACCATCGAGGAGTAGCATAGTGGCGTATTTTTCTGGTTGGACTTAACTTTTTACTCTAAAAATCGAGCGCGCAAAGTTGGGCAAAACGCCGATAGTTGGTAGTATAAATGTCAATATTTTGCGGGTTGGGAACAGCACTTTCTATGGTTTTCAACCAGGGCATCGGCGGCAACCCCAATGCGGACCGGGCTAAAATCACAGCCCCCCGGGCAGAAGCATCCGTTTGATCATTTGCCGGCAGCACTACCGGTTTTTGAAAAACATCGGCTATTACCTGCCGCCACAAGGCGCTTTTGGCAGCGCCGCCGGATAAAGCAATATTTTTCACCTGCGCTGATTGCGGTAATGACCCGGCTATTAATTTTAAATTGAACACGACTCCCTCTACGGCCGCCCGAACGAAGTGTCTTTTACCATGTTCGGCTTTAAGTCCCTGATACATCCCGGTTGCCCGGGCATCCCACACCGGCGCCCGTTCGCCATGCAGGTAAGGGACGAATAATAATCCGTCGCACCCGGGAGCAACAAGGGCGGCCTGTTCCAGCAGTTTCGCTGCGGACACAGGCGTTTGGAATACTTGTTTGCGCAGCCAGTCCACTGTGTTGCTGCCGTTGTTGGAAGCACCGCCGGCGATAAATCGCCGGTCGTCGAGCCGGTAACAAAAGGTCCGCATGGCAGGATCGTGCACGGGCTGCTCCAGCGTCAGGCGCAGGGCCGCGCTGGTACCGATGGTTATGGCGAGCGTATCCGATCCGGTTGCGCCCGAGCCGAGATTGGCCAACGCGCCGTCGCTGGCGCCTGGAATGACCGGCAAACCGGCCGGTAAACCGAGCAATGCGGCACTTTTTGCCGGAAGGGGAAATACGCGGGCAGGTGAAACCACTTCGGGCAATTGCCCGGCACTCATCCCGACGGTCTGCAATGCCAGATCATCCCACTGACCCGATCGGGTGTTCAACAATCCGGTGGCAGAGGCCACCGAGGCATCGCAAATATTTTCCAACAAAATTTTTTGTAGAATAAAATCTTTGATTCCCAGGTATTTATGCGCTGTTCTAAATATTTCCGGGGCGTGACTTCGCAGCCATTGCATTTTTACCAATGGAGACATCGGGTGAATCGGCGTGCCTGTACGGCGGTAAATCTCCCGGCCGGTTTCGGTGTCGCGGAGCGCTTCCGAAAATCCGTCAGCGCGCAAGTCGGACCATAGCCAGGCATTGGTGAGCAGATTGCCCTGCTTATTCATGGCAACCAGACTATGCATGGCGCCGGAAAAAACAAGGCCGGCCGGTTGATCATCCGTTGGGCAGGTATCCTGTACTTCACGAACTACCTGAACAACCTGTTTAAATAAAATCACGGGATTTTGTTCGGCAGCCCCTGGAAAGGGCGACAAGGTGCGGGTAGGCCGGCCGGCAGTAGCCAACAACGTTCCATCGTCTGCCAGGGCAACGGCTTTTACATTGGTGGTTCCGATATCGACGCCGATCAGGTAGGGCACGTTTGTTGATTTGTTGATTTGTTGATTTGTTGATTTGTTGATTTGTTGATTTGTTGATTTGAGGTGCGCAGATCAAATCAACAAATCAACAAATCCTCAAATCAACATATTTAAAACAAGTACCCCCAGCAATCCCACCACGCCGACGATGGTTTCCATCAACGTCCAGGTGCGGAAAGTATCGCGCAGGCTGAGGCCGAACCACTCCCGAAACATCCAGAAACCAGTGTCGTTTACATGGGAACACATCACGCTGCCGGCGCCAATAGCCAGCGCCATCAATTCGGGTGAAACGGCCGTGCCTTGCAACAGCGGTTGGGCTATGCCGGCAGCCGTCATCCCGGCAACGGTGGCCGAGCCGACGGCAATCCGCATGATGGTGGCGATCAACCAACCCAACACCAGGGGAGATAATGGGAGGGTGGTTAGTTGATCCGCTATATTTTTTCCGATGCCGGTATCCAGCAATACCTGTTTGAATGCGCCACCGGCGCCAAGTATGAGCATGATGCCCGCAATGGCGCCAAGAGAACCCGCCGACTTATCCAACGCCGGACCGATCTTTTGTCCCTGCAAAGCGACCAAAAACAATAAAGCGAGCAACACAGATATCAGCATGGCCATATTGGAATCGCCGACAAAAGTCAGGAAAGTGCGCAACGAATGCCCTACGGGAAGGGTCATTTGACTAATGGTGGCGCTGGCCATCAGTACCACGGGCAAAATTGCGGCAAGCAGGCAAATTATAAACGGGGGTTGCGCCTTTCCATCCGTTTGTACTTCCGGAAATATACCTTTTGGGGGCGCCGACGGTATTTTTTTCAGGAAGGAAGGTAAAAGTAACCCTGCTATTAAAATGGCTGGGGCACTTACAAATAGTCCGAGCAACAGGGTTTTGCCCAGATCGGCCTCCAAAATATTGGCTACGGCCGTGGCGCCGGGGTGTGGCGGTAAAAAACAGTGCGTAACCGATAAAGGGGCAGCCATAGCAATAGCCAATGGTACCAGCGGCTGCCCTGTTTGCCGGGCAATGCTAAACGCCAGGGGCGCCAAAATGACAAACCCGGCATTGTAAAACATGGCCAGCCCGATAAGGGAACCGGTAAACGCGAGCGCCCAGGTGGCCCGCTCCACGCCAAAAAATTGCAACAACTTTTGAGAAATCACCCCCGTAGCACCCGTATCTGCCAGTAAACTACCCAGCAACATACCGAAACCGATCACCAGCGCCAACCCACCCAACGTGTCCCCTACCCCCTGCTGAATGGATTTTAGCAGCGCCAACGGATCCATTCCGGCACATAGGCCGGTGAGAACGGCAGTCAGAATCAAGGCCGGAAAGGCATGAAACTTGAACCAGGCGATCAGTATGATCAGGAAAATCAGACTACCGAGGAGGAGTAACATTTTTCAGATTTAAAATTCAGGAAATACCGGTCATCGAAGTTCCAGCAGGCCAAAAATACCGGCATCCACCCAGGCGTGATTTTTATTTGTACCCGGTACGGCAGTATTTCCGATACAACTCTCCCGCTCGGGCGAACGGTCATTATCGTTATAAGCCAGGGAAAATCCCATTTTTTTCCCTGATTTAAGCAGTTTTGGCAGGTTTTCGCCACCCGGTTCGTAGGCGGCTCCATCGTATATACGTACGGCAATTTCCCAGGTACTTACCTTATCGCGGGTAATCAGGCGCGTCAGGCAATGGTCATTAAAAAAACGATACGTGCTGTCCGGCGCCATATCCATTACCTGGCCATCCAGCGAAATATGGTAAGCAAAAGCGTTAAAATTATATTGGTGCTCTCCACCGGAAGCGTCTTCGTCGAGAAAAATTTCCAAACAGTCGTCATCCCAATAACGCTCGGCACTTTCGGGATAAATCTCCAGTAAAGAATCATCTACGATTTCCGCCAGGATGTACAGGTTGTTTTCATCCCAGGCGAGCTTATACCGTCCGGAAAAATCATTCGCTTCCGGATTTATGCCAAACCATACCTGATTGATCGATTGCCAGTCGGAGGCGTCCCAAACATCGTCGGCGCCGCTACCGTCTAATACCGGCGTACCATACACCGCGGCAAATGTTTGTTTGCCATCAGCATTCAGGGTTGCCGGAGCGACATCTTTGGGTTGGTTTTTACAAAAAGCAGCCCAAAGTGTGGCTGACAAAAGGAGGTTTAAGACGTATCGAGGCATAGGTTAATGTTGTTTCAGGCAAATGTTCGACTTTTTTAGGAAAAACCGGAAGTAAGAGCGTGTTTAAATTTTAGTGCTGGAGCGAGGGCGAGCAAATTTTATTTCTATTGAGGCAAAATTTGCAGCCGTAGCCGGGTGCCTACGGCGAAAATTTTAACGAAGAGAGAAATAAAATTGGCCGTCCGTAGCCTAGCGACTAAATTTTAAACACGCTCTAAGTTGCTGGAAAGTGTCAAACTCCTCCGTAGACTGATTCTAAACTCAGAGACACCTACCGGACTAAGTGTAAAAAGTACAATTTTAGATTAGGCAGATTTAGTCTGAATTGTGGTACCTTTGCGGCGATTTTAAGCGACACATTTAGATTGGTATTTTTATACATTTTGGCGAACTGTTGAACCTTAAAATCGTTTTACTGCAAAAATACTTAACACAATACTTTATACGATGGAACCATCCGGATACATGCCGATTATATTACAATCCCTGCTTGCGCTGGGTTTTGTTGCGATTGTGTTGATCGTGGTACCCATGTTGGGCCCCAAGCGTAAAGGCAGTAAAAAAGATGAAAATTTTGAGTGCGGCATCGAGTCGGAGGGCAATGCCCGTATCCCGGTCTCCATCAAGTACTTCATGACGGCCATTCTTTTTGTTCTGTTCGATGTTGAGGTCATTTTTTTCTACCCTTATGCGGTCAACTTCCGTGAAATGGGTTTGGAGGGATTCGTAGCCGTGCTGATTTTCGTCTCTATTTTCCTGCTCGGCTTTTATTATGTGCTGCGCAAAGGGGCCTTGGATTGGGAAAAATAAGAGGAGGAGGGAATGGATTTGTGCGGGGTGTTGAATTGAAAATT
>CAUJEY010000146.1 GCA_963169325.1 Bacteroidota bacterium | reverse complement strand
ATTTTCGGTTTTTGTATTTTTGTGTGGGGGTTTTTATTAATACAAACTTATATTCTTAAACACACACCCCCCCCCCACAAATCCATTTACAAAAAAAAACCGTGAATTTTCAAACGAATAAATGTTATGACGAGGATTGCTGAAATACCTGAAGGGTATGGTGGAGAGGGGTTTTTCGCCACTTCCCTTTCCAAAGCCGTAGGGATCGCGCGGGCTAACTCGATTTGGCCGCTCCCGTTTGCTACTTCCTGTTGTGGGATCGAATTTATGGCTACCATGGGTACCGACTACGATCTTTCCCGGTTTGGAATGGAACGGCTGTCTTTTTCGCCCCGCCAATCCGACCTGCTGATGGTGATGGGCACCATTGCCAAAAAAATGGGGCCGATTCTGAAACAGGTGTACACCCAGATGGCCGAGCCGAAATGGGTCATAGCCGTGGGCGCATGCGCCAGTTCCGGCGGCATATTCGATACGTACTCCGTGCTGCAGGGCATCGATAAGGTAATTCCGGTGGACGTGTATGTTCCCGGCTGCCCGCCCCGGCCCGAGCAGATCATCGATGGTATCATGAAAATTCAGGAATTGGTGAAAAACGAGCCCTTGCGCCGGCGTTACTCTCCTGAATATCAACATCTTTTGGAAAAATATCAAATTTCGTGACTAACGAACTTATACACGCCCGTATTGAACAGCAACGCCCCGGTGTGGTGGTCAGGAGCGAATCGGCGTACGATAACATGTTGACCGTGGAAACTACCCGGGAACACATCTATAATTTCCTGAAATTTCTGCGGGACGACGAGCAACTCCAGTTTAATTTTCTGACCACGTTATGTGCCGTACACTACCCCGATGATCAGGGGCGTGAACTGGCCACCGTATATCACTTGCACAACTGGCGGCAAAATTTCCGCATCCGGGTGAAAGTATTTTTACCGGTCGACGATCCGCATATCCCCACCGTCACAAGCCTTTGGCCGGCGGCCAACTGGATGGAACGCGAAACGTATGATTTCTACGGAGTGCTTTTTGACGGGCACCCCAACCTGACGCGGATTCTGAATGTGGAAGACATGGAAGTATTCCCCCTGCGCAAAGAATTTAAACTGGAAGATGGAACAAGAACGGATAAAGACGACCGGTTTTTTGGGCGGGATGGCCATGAAGGCCGCGAATTCGAATAAGGGTATTTTATGCTGATTTTCGATGGCAATTGTATCAATCGTCCTTCGTAAATCGTAAATCGGAACTATGCAAGTTCAATCTTATTTTTCTCAACTCGACAGCCTCGACGGCGAATTAGCCACCCTCAATCTGGGGCCTACCCACCCTGCCACACACGGGATTTTCCAGAATGTGCTGAAAATGAACGGCGAACGCATTGTCAGCGCGGAGCCGACTATCGGATATATCCACCGGGCTTTTGAAAAATTGGCCGAACACCGGCCATACAATCAAATCACTCCGATCACCGACAGGCTGAACTACTGCTCCTCCCCCATCAACAACATGGGCTGGCACATGACGGTGGAAAAATTAGCCAAAATAGAGGTGCCGAAACGCGCCCAATACATGCGCGTCATCATCATGGAACTGGCACGCATCGCCGACCACCTGATCTGTAACGCGGTCATTGGCGTGGACACCGGCGCACTCACCGGATTTACTTACATGTTTCAGGAGCGCGAGCGGATTTATGAAATGTACGAAGAGGTTTGCGGCACGCGCCTGACCACCAACGTAGGCCGGATCGGAGGCATGGAACGCGATTTTTCACCGGCATTCCACCAAAAACTCAAAACATTCCTCAAATCCTTCCCCCCCAAATTTGAAGAGTTCAACAACCTGCTGGAACGCAACCGGATATTCATGGACCGCACTATTGGCGCCGGCCCGATCGGCGCCGAACGCGCAATGGCTTATGGTTTTACCGGACCAAATCTTCGCGCAGCCGGCATCGACTACGACGTGCGGGTGATGCAGCCGTATTCCTCCTACGAAGACTTCGAGTTTATTATTCCAGTGGGTACCCAGGGCGACACCTACGACCGCTTTATGGTGCGCCAGGAAGAAATACGCCAAAGCCTGCGTATTATCAACCAGGCCTACGCCAATTTGCCCGAAGGCGAATACCACGCCGACGTGCCCGATTATTATCTCCCCCCAAAGGATGATGTGTACACCAAAATGGAGGCGCTGATTTACCATTTCAAGATCGTGATGGGCGAAGTGCCGATCCCCAAAGGCGAAGTATATCACTGCGTGGAAGGCGGTAACGGCGAACTCGGCTTTTACCTCATCAGCGACGGAGGCCGTCAACCGTATCGCCTGCATTTCCGGCGGCCCTGTTTTATCTACTACCAGGCTTACCCTGAAATGGTAAAAGGCTCGATGTTATCCGACGCCATTCTGACCATGTCGAGCATGAACGTAATCGCGGGCGAACTGGACGCTTAACCCTGAAAATTCTTTTACGGCAAAACACTACCTGAAATAATTTGCCCAATCTGCTGATACAGAAATAAGTATGACAATTTCTTCGCACAACGGAACACCTTTCAACTATTCGCCTGAAGCGCTCGCCGAAGTGCAGGGATTGATGAAAAAATACCCCGAAGGACGCCACAAGAGCGCCATTATAAGGGCCCTGCATATTGCCCAGGAGGAGAATAACGGCTGGCTTAGTATTGCCGCTATGGATCATGTAGCGGAAGTGCTGCACATAACCTCCATTGAGGTGTATGAAGTGGCCACTTTCTACTCGATGTACAACCTCCAGCCTGTAGGCAAATATGTGTTGGAGGTTTGCCATACCGGCCCTTGCGCTATCGAGGGCGCCGAACGGCTGATCGCATATATTCAGCATAAACTCGGCATAAAAACCGGCGAAACCACCGCAGATGGTATGTTCACGCTGAAAGAAGTGGAATGCCTCGGCGCTTGTGGCTATGCCCCGATGATGCAGGTGGGCGAGTTCTTTCACGAACACCTGAACGAGGAAAAAATGGACCGGTTTTTTGAGGATTGCCGTGCAGGCAAAATAAACAAAGGCACTTGGAAAATGCATTAAAACAACAAATATGGAATCCTTAAGACAAGAAGACATTGTAAAACTCTTCAAGAAGCCCGGCGAAAAACGTTATGATTATTTTATCAAAAAAGTAGCCGAAAACGAGGAAGTCTACGGGTTAGCCGATGAAGAAGGCTGGGCGCTGTTGGGCGACGATTCGGACGCCGACATTCTGCCGCTGTTTCCGGCAGCCGAGTTGGCCGAAGCATTTCGCCAGGCTGTCGGTTTCGATGAATACGCGGTGGAAGCGGTAGACGTCAACGAAATGATGCTCTGGCTTGACGAAATGGAAAAAGACGACCTGTTGGTTGCCGTATTCCCTAATCCCGAACTGAACGGGGCCGTGATGGAGCCGAAACAACTGAAAGCCGATTTGCAAAAAGAATTTGATAAAGAGGTCGAATAACAGACTATGAGTCGCAAACTACTCCTGGAAAATGCGCATATCCCGGGTATCGGGGGCTACGATGTGTACCGCCAACACGGCGGATACCGCGCCGTGGAAAAGGCATTGAAGACCATGTCGCCCGATACCGTGTTGGACGAAGTGAAGAAATCCGGCCTGCGCGGTCGCGGTGGCGCGGGTTTCCCGACCGGCATGAAATGGTCCTTTCTGGCTAAACCGGAAGGTGTGCCGCGTTACCTCCTGTGCAACGCCGACGAGTCGGAGCCCGGTACCTTCAAAGACCGGTTTTTGATGGAAAAAATACCCCACCTACTCATCGAAGGCATGATCGTGTCGTCGTTTGCGTTAGGGGCCAACACTTCCTACATCTATATCCGGGGCGAGTATTCCTGGATCGTATTTATTTTGGAAAAAGCCATTGCCGAAGCGTATGCCAAAGGTTGGCTGGGTAAAAATATTCAGGGCTCCGGCTTTGACCTGGATCTTTACGTCAATCCCGGCGCCGGGGCGTATATCTGCGGAGAAGAAACGGCGCTGATCGAGAGCCTGGAAGGCAAACGCGGCAACCCACGTATCAAACCGCCGTTTCCGGCAGTGAGAGGGCTGTGGCAAAGCCCCACGGTGGTGAATAATGTGGAAACCATTGCTGCCGTAGTACCCATTATAATCGACGGCGGCGACGAATACGCCAAAATCGGTGTCGGCAAAAGTACCGGCACCAAACTAATCAGCGCCGGCGGAAACATCAACAAGCCGGGCGTTTATGAGATCGACCTCGGACTTCCGGTAGAAGAGTTTATCTATTCCGACGAGTGGTGCGGCGGCATCAAAAACGGCAAACGCCTCAAGGCCTGTGTGCCCGGGGGCTCCTCGGTGCCTATTCTGCCACATTTCCTGGTCTCCAAAACCGCCAACGGCGACCAGCGCTTGATGACCTACGAAAGCTTGTCGGACGGCGGCTTTGCCACGGGCTCCATGCTCGGCTCCGGTGGTTTTATCGTGTACGATGAAGACCAGTGCATCGTGCGCAATACCTGGAACTTTACCCGCTTTTATCACCATGAATCCTGCGGCCAGTGTTCGCCATGCCGAGAAGGCACCGGATGGATGGAAAAGGTGCTCTGGCGTTTAGAAAACGGGCAGGGCAAAATGGGCGATATGGACCTGTTAGTCAATGTCGCTAAAAACATAGAAGGCAATACGATATGCCCGCTGGGCGATGCCGCAGCCTGGCCTGTGGGTTCGGCGATCCGGCATTTCCGGGAGGAGTTTGAGTGGCATGTGCGGGAGCCGGAGAAGTGTATGAGGGGGAATTATGGGTTGGTGCGGGAGAGTAAGACAGCGTTAGAGCAGTTACAGGGTTAAGTAAATTTTAAGCAATTTCCCCTGTTTAATTCTATTTTTGTTAGATTTAAAATCGCAATAAGATGCTGGTAGAAATTTCGGATGAAATCATCGCTTCCTCTCATTTGACCATTGAAGAGGTTAGATTAGGTTTGGCTATTTGGCTATTTCAGGAAAAAAAGGTCTCACTTGGCAAATGTGCAAAAGTGGCTGGTATGCATAAAATGATATTTCAGAAAGAATTGGCCAAGCGCAAAATCGCAATACACTACACCGAAGAGGACTTTGAAAGGGATTTGAAATCTGTCAACCAGTTGCCATGATAGTAGTGTCAGATACTTCGCCAATTGCCAATTTGATTCAAATTGGCAGGTTGGAACTGCTGGGTGAAGTTTTTCAGGAAGTGTTGATTCCGCCTGTAGTTTATGAAGAAATTATGCAGTTGGGCAATTTTGGAATTGACCTTTCGGATTTCAAACAGGCGAATTGGATAAAAACCCAGAGTATCCGTGATGAAAACAAGATCAATGATTTATTGGGTGATTTAGATGCCGGAGAATCTCAAGCCATTGTGCTTGCACAAGAGGTTTCTGCCGATTGGATTTTGATTGATGAAAGAGCGGGAACGAAAATCGCTGAAAGCCTTGGGCTTCACCCGATTGGGTTGGTAGGTGTTTTGATAAAGGCAAAACAAAGAGAACTAATTGAGGCTGTGGTACCTGTTATACTGGAATTGCGCGAAATCGCCGGATTTTGGATTGGTGACAAATTTCTCGCACGGATGAAGAATGAATTGGGAGAATAGTGTTTGGCGGCTTTCGTAAACATATTGGAAAATACATTTTAGCAGAAGTTGAATACGTATGACGCGGCGTTACTATAACAAATATTAAAGGACTTGAATACTGAATCATAAAATGCCCAAAGTAAAAATAGACGGATTCGAAACAGAAGTACCCGACGGCACAACTATCCTGAACGCTGCCCGGCAAATCGGCGGCGATATCGTGCCGCCGGCCATGTGTTACTACTCTACCCTGAAAGGTTCGGGGGGAAAATGCCGCACCTGCCTGGTAAAAGTGACCAAAGGTTCGGAAAAAGACCCTCGGCCCATGCCCAAACTCGTGGCTTCCTGCCAAACGACCGTGATGGACGGTATGGAAGTGGCCAACCTCAGCAGTGAGGAAGTGCTCAACGCCCGCAGGGGTGTGGTGGAGTTTTTGTTGCTCAACCACCCGCTGGATTGCCCGATTTGCGACCAGGCCGGAGAGTGCCACCTGCAGGACTTGTCGTTCGAACACGGCCTGGCCAATACGCGCTATGAGTTCGAGCGCCGCACTTTTGAAAAAATAGATATCGGCCCGTACATCAAATTGCACATGACCCGCTGCATCTTGTGTTACCGCTGTGTGTACACTGCCCAGCAACTCACGCCGGAGCGCGTACACGGCGTCATTGGTCGCGGCGATCATGCGGAGATCAGCACTTTTATCGAAAAAGCCATAGACAACGACTTTTCCGGCAACGTGATCGATGTGTGCCCGGTAGGCGCCCTCACCGACCGCACCTTCCGCTTCAAAAGCCGGGTCTGGTTTCTCAACCCGATGGACGCCCACCGCGACTGCCCAACCTGTGCCGGCAAAGCAGTGGTGTGGATGTATGGCGGTGAAATTTTCCGGGTCACCGGACGTAAAGACCGGTATGGCGAGGTGCAGGATTTTATCTGCAACTCCTGCCGTTTTGAAAAAAAAGGTACCAGCGACTGGACCATCGAAGGCCCGCGCGACATCGACCGGCATTCGGTTGTTTCTCAGAACCATTATGAAGGGGCGACCCTGACCGTAAAATAAAGAAATGCACTCAATTTTATTATTCGACGCTGCTTTAGTCCTGGAGAAATCCATCTTCGTAGTCGTATTGTTTATAATCACACTGACGGTGGCCGCTTATGCCACCTACGGAGAACGCAAAATAGCGGCCTTTTTTCAGGATCGTATCGGGCCTAACCGGGCCGGGCCGTTCGGGCTGCTCCAACCGCTTGCCGACGGCGTCAAATTTTTCACGAAGGAAGATTTTATGCCGAATGCGGCGGAGCGCTGGCTGTTTATCCTGGCCCCGGCCTCCTTTATGTTTGTGGCTTGTATGACCAGTGCCGTCATTCCCTGGGGTACTGAACTGACCCTTTTCGGTAAACCGGTTTCCCTGCAACTCACCGACCTGAATATCGGCGTTCTGTACATTCTGGGTTTCACCTCGCTCGGCGTGTACGGTATAATGATCGGCGGGTGGGCGTCGAACAACAAATATTCGTTGTACGGCTCCATCCGGGCTTCCGCTCAGATGATTTCTTATGAATTGGCCATGGGTCTTGCACTCATTGCCGTCGTGATGATGAGCGGAACGTTAAGTCTGAAAGAAATGGCCATTCAGCAAGCCGGCCTGAACTGGAACATCTGGTATCAGCCGCTGGGATTTCTGATCTTCTTTATCTGCGCGCTAGCCGAATGCAACCGGGCGCCCTTCGATATGGCGGAATGTGAAACGGAACTCATCGGTGGTTACCATACCGAGTACAGTTCGATGAAACTCGGCATGTTCCTGTTTGCAGAGTACATCAACATGTTCGTCTCCTGCGCGGTGATCGCCACCGTGTATTTTGGCGGTTATAATTTTCCGCTTATCGATCCGGGCTGGTTGGGCGGATTGATGGGGCCGATCGTGATGTTTGCCAAGACGTTTTTCTTTATCTTCGTGTTCATGTGGATTCGCTGGACGCTGCCCCGCTTTCGTTACGACCAACTGATGCGCTTAGGCTGGAAATCATTGATTCCTTTGGCCATCATAAATATGTTGCTGACAGGAGCCGGCGTGCTTTTATTTGATAAATAACCCCTCCACATTGACCTCATTAACCTCATTGACCACATTCAAAGAGACTATGCAACCACTGACTACCCGTTCAAAACTCGTTGTCGATAAACGGATGAACTTCTGGGAGCGCATCTATTTGCCCGCTATTTTCAAGGGCATGTGGATCACCCTGAAGCACTTTTTCCGGAAAAAAAATACGCTCAGTTATCCTGATGAGGTACGGCCTTTTGCGCCCGTATGGCGTGGCTGGCACGTGCTGAAACGCGACGAACAAGGGCGCGAGCGCTGCACGGCCTGTGGACTTTGCGCGGTGGCCTGTCCGGCAGAAGCGATTACGATGACCGCAGAAGAGCGTGAAAAAGGCGAAGAAGGCCTTTACCGGGAAGAAAAATACGCCGCTGTTTATGAGATCAATATGTTGCGCTGTATTTTCTGCGGCTTGTGTGAAGAAGCATGTCCGAAGGAGGCCATCTTCCTCACTGACCGGATTGTGCCTTCCGACTATGTGCGGCAAAATTTTATTTTTGGAAAAGAACTGCTCGTAGAGGGCACAACGCCCGAAAAACGGATCGATGTGACCAAACGCCAAAAACACATTCAGGAAAAAATTACGAAATAACCGACTATGAGTCTTGCCGTTTTTCTGATTTTGGCGGCCGCGTCCGTCCTATTTGCGCTGTTGGTGGTGTTTACCAAAAACCCGGTACATAGCGTAATTTACCTGATCCTCGCGTTTTTTGCCATTGCGGGTCAGTATGTGCTGCTCAATGCGCAGTTTCTCGCCGTGGTGCATATTATCGTGTATGCCGGCGCTATCATGGTGCTGTTTCTTTTTGTACTCATGTTGCTGAACCTGAACATGGATACGGAACCCACGCAAACGGGGCGCTGGAAATTGGGCGCCGCCATTGCGGCCGGCATGTTGCTGGTTACGTTTATCGGCGCACTGAAAGGCGGGATACAATTGAGTGCGGTGACCGATCACAACCCACAGGTGGGCCTGGTGCAAAACCTGGGGCGCGTTTTGTTCACCGATTTTGTGGTGCCCTTTGAAATCGCCGGCATATTGTTTCTGGCCGCCATGGTGGGAGCCGTGATGGTGGGTAAACGGGATGTTACGATTTGAAATCGTCATTGGTAAATCGTCATTTCGTCATTGGTAAATCGTCATTTCGTCATTCGTAAATCGTAAATCAACATAATGCTCGACGTTGTTAAAACCATTCCCATCGAGTACTACGTGTACCTGAGTTCCCTGTTGTTTTGTATCGGCGTGTTCGGGGTGCTCATTCGCCGCAATGCCATTGTGGTGCTGATGTGCATCGAGTTGATGCTAAATGCCGTCAACTTGCTGTTGGCTGCTTTTTCCACCTACTTATCGGATGCGCAGGGGCAAATCATGGTGTTTTTTATCATGGTGGTCGCTGCGGCTGAAGCCGCCGTGGGCTTGGGCATTTTGGTTATGATTTTCCGTAATACCAAATCCACGGATATTTATTCACTCGACAGTCTCAAGCATTGAACGATAGCCATAAATGGAAAAACTTATACCATTAATCCCGTTTCTTCCATTCCTCGGATTTGCTGTAAACGGGCTGTTCGGGCGAAATTGGTCCAAATCGACGGTCGGGTTGATCGGTTCCGGCACCTTGCTGGTGTCGTTCCTCCTGAGCGTGGCCTGCTTCAACCAGGTGGCTGCCACCGGCCCGATCCATACCGTGCTATACAATTTCCTCACGGTCGATAGCCTTTCCGTCAACTTTTCCTTTCTGGTCGATCAACTGTCCGTGTGGATGATGCTGATCGTAACCGGCGTGGGGTTCCTCATCCATGTGTACTCCATCGGTTACATGCACGACGACGAAGGATTCTGGAAGTTCTTCGCTTACCTGAATCTGTTCATTTTCAGCATGTTGTTGCTGGTCATGGGGGATAATCTGGTGATGTTGTTTTTCGGCTGGGAAGGGGTCGGATTGTGTTCTTACCTGCTCATCGGTTTTTGGTACACGAATAAAGATTTCAGCAAGGCTGCCCGCAAGGCCTTCATTATGAACCGCATCGGCGACCTGGGGTTGCTGCTGGGCATTTTCCTGATTTTCAAAACGTTCGGATCGGTCACCTATACTGATATTTTTGCCCGGATTGAAACTGTCAATCCCGATCCGGCCATCATGACCACGATATGCCTGCTGCTCTTTGTGGGCGCGATGGGCAAAAGCGCACAAATACCGCTCTACACCTGGCTGCCCGATGCCATGGCCGGCCCCACGCCGGTATCGGCCCTCATTCACGCCGCTACCATGGTGACGGCCGGTATTTACCTCGTGGCGCGTTGCAATCCGTTGTACAACCTGTCGCCGGACGCACTGAGTGTCGTGGCGGCCATCGGCCTGATTACGTCGATATGGGCGGGTCTGATCGGTTTGCGGCAGAACGATATTAAAAAAGTGTTGGCCTACTCTACTGTGTCGCAACTGGGTCTGATGTTTGTCAGCCTGGGCATGGGCGCTTACGTGAGTGCAATGTTCCACGTCACCACACATGCATTTTTCAAGGCGCTGTTGTTCCTGGGCGCCGGATCGGTGATTCATGCCATGGGCGGCGAGCAGGATATCCGCAACATGGGCGGGCTTCGCAAATCACTGCCGGTAACCTTCTGGATTTTTGTGGTGGGCACTTTCGCTATCAGCGGTTTTCCGTTGCTTGCCGGTTTTTTCTCCAAAGATGAAATTTTTGCCAATACTTATGCCGCGGGCGGAAGTTTGTGGTGGGGATTGGCAGGGCTCGGCGGCTTGATCACCGCCATTTATATGTGCCGGCTGCTTTTTGTGACCTTTTTTGGAAATTTCCGCGGCACGGCGGAGCAAAAACACCACCTGCATGAAAGCCCCGGGGTGATGACCATTCCGTTGATTGTTCTGGCCATACTTTCTGTGGCGGGCGGCTTTTTGAACACCCCGCATTTTTTACATTTGGGAACGCCGCAGTGGATGGCGCATTTTCTGGAGCCGGTTGTCCGGAACACCAATCTCGCGCACGGGGGCGAGCCGCACCACCTGCCGGAAAGTACCGAATGGGCATTGATGGCTTTTACGACTTCGCTGGCCCTGCTGGTTATTATCATTTCGTATTTTGTGTATGCCGTGCGTCGCAGCCTGCCAGTGGCAGATACCGATCAAACCGGCCTGACCCGGTTGCTGGCGCGCAAATTTTACGTGGACGAGATCTATGATTTCCTGTTTGTAAAACCGACCGAAAAAATATCCCAATTGCTGCACTATTTCGCCGACGTATGGGCCATAGATGGGCTGGTTAATGGTGTGGGCAGCGGGATAAAAGTACTGGGCGCCCAATTTAGGAAATTACAAAACGGGAACATGGAATATTACCTGCTTGGAATGGTTGTGGGGGCCGTACTGCTGTTTTTGACGTTGTTTATGTAACGTACTTCTTTGTACAGGTTGAATTAAAAGTTTTAAATTGTGAGAAAATTATTAATAAACTATGAAAATTGAGATCGCAGATGCCCTGGTAAAGCAATCCGGAATGACAGTTGAAGAGATTATGCTTCGGATCGCCATTATGCTCTTCCAGGAGGAAAAACTTACGCTGGGCCAAGCCAGCGAGTTAGCCGGATTGCATCAAATTCAGTTTCAACGTGAGTTAGCCAACCGTAAAATTCCGATTCATTATGGAGAAAAAGAATTTGAAAACGATGTAAAAAATCTGAATATCAATCTGTCATGATTATTGTCAGCGACACTTCGCCGATTGCCAATCTCATACTGATTGACAGGTTGGATATTTTGGAGCGTTTATATCAAAAAGTCATTATTCCACCTAAAGTGAAAAGCGAAATTCAGGCACTTCAATCATTTGGTGTTAATCTTTCGGAATTTGAAAACGCAGAGTGGATTGAAATTAAGATACCCAAAAATAGTCTTGAGGTAAATAATTTGCTCAGTCAGATTGATCGGGGTGAAGCAGAAGCAATTGTTCTGGCAGAAGAGATCTCAGTAGATTGGTTATTGATTGATGAACGGTTAGGTAGGGAGGTTGCACAGTCAAAAGGAATAAAAACGGTCGGACTATTGGGAAGTTTGGTTAAAGCGAAAGAATTAGGAATTGTTTCTCAAGTTAAACCGATCATTGAAGACTTAAAAACCAAGGCCGGTTTCTGGGTAGATGAAAAACTGATTGAACGGGTTTTGCGAATGGCCTCTGAATAAATTATACTTTTAAAATTGTTGATAGTTTCTATTTCGAATGTCACTACTTCTCCTCCTTATACCCCTGCTCGCCGCCTTCTCGCTGCTCGCCACCCGGCACCTGCCGGCGCGGCAAATCGCGCTGGCGGCTACGCTGGCCAACCTTGCCGTCACGGCCATTGCCCTCAGCGGCTTCAATGGCGACGGCTCGTTCAATTACGAGGTTAACCTCCCCTGGGTGGCAACCGCCGGCATTTCTTTCCGCCTGGGCATCGACGGCATCAGCATGCTGTTGGTGCTGCTGACCAACCTCCTGGCGCCGCTCATCGTGTACACCAGTTTCAGCCGGAATTTTGAATTGGAAAACCGGTACTACGGCCTCGTGCTGTTGATGACAGCCGCACTGAACGGTGTGTTCATGGCACTCGACGGATTGCTTTTTTACGTTTTTTACGAATTGGCGTTAATACCGATCTATTTTATCTGCGCAATTTGGGGCGGCGAGAACCGCATCAGGATCACGCTTAAATTTTTCATCTACACTTTTGTCGGCTCGCTGTTCATGTTGGTTGCCTTGCTGGCGGTGTATCTGAAAACGCCCGCTTTCGTAGCCGAAGGATTGCCGGCAGCGACGCACTCTTTTGCCTGGGAAAATTTAGTGGCCGTACAACTCGACGCCTCCACGGCCTGGTGGGTAATGTTGGGTTTTTTCTTAGCCTTTGCCGTAAAAATGCCGGTGTTTCCCTTCCACACCTGGCAGCCCGATACGTACGTAACTGCCCCCACGGGCGGCACAATGCTGCTCTCGGGCATTATGCTGAAAATGGGCATCTACGGCGTCATTCGCTGGATGGTACCGCTGGCGCCGGAAGCACTGCATGTGTGGGCGCCTGTTTTCCTGGGACTGGCAGTAACGGGCATCGTTTATGCCAGCCTGATCGCCGTAAAACAAAGCGACCTGAAACGCCTGATCGCCTACTCGTCCATCGCGCACGTGGGGCTGATTGCCGCCGGGGTGATGGCCTGGAATAAAACCGGCGTACAGGGCGGTATGATCCAGATGCTCAACCACGGGATTAATGTGGTGGGCCTGTTCTTTATCGTAGATATATTGGAACGCCGGCTGGGCTCCCGCTCGCTGCTCGATATGGGCGGCATTGCGAAATCGGCGCCAAAATTTGCCACGCTCTTTATGATCATCATGCTGGGCTCAGTGGCGGTGCCGCTGACCAACGGTTTTGTGGGCGAATTTTTGTTGCT
Source organism: Bacteroidota bacterium (assembly GCA_963169325.1). Taxonomy (GTDB): domain Bacteria; phylum Bacteroidota; class Bacteroidia; order Chitinophagales; family Saprospiraceae; genus M3007. The sequence continues at coordinate 9,568 of CAUJEY010000146.1, read as the reverse complement.
CAACGGCGTATGGAACTACAATAACTGGTTGGGTGCTGCGGCCGGATTGACCATCATTTTCGGCGCCGTGTATATGTTGCGTGCCTACGGCCTTGCAATGTTCGGAGAAGCCAACCGGCAAACCGAAAATTTTGCAGATGTGGACCGGCGGGAATGGATCATTTTAGGCGCCGTGGCGGGTATGGTTTTGTTGTTTGGTTTTTTTCCGCAAATAATTCTGAATTTGACTGACGGAAGTGTGAACAAGATTTTGGGAGCAGTGCAGTTTTAAAAAAATACCATGAAGGCTCTAATAATACTTTTTCTTACGGCAATAGTCGTACTCTTTGCCGGGTTGCTTAAAAAACGCGACCTGATACAATCGCTGCGTATCGGTGGTATCCTGGCTGCTCTTGTCGTCACCGTCATGGACCTCTACCAGGGCAACCAATGGTTCAATGAAATGTACGCTACCATGTTCCGGTTCGACACGTATGCCTTGTCGTTTACCGTGGTAGCGTTGCTGGCCACCTTACTTTTGTTCGGACTCACCCGCTGGGGTTTCCGCGAATTGTACGACACCCTGGGCGATCATTACGCGCTGATTTTGTTCAGTTTATGCGGCGCCTTGTGTATGTTTTCCTTTACCAACATGGTGATGCTGTTTCTGGGCATCGAAATATTGAGTATTCCGCTGTACGTGCTGGCCGGCAGCCGTCGCGACGACCTCCGATCGAACGAGGCCGCCATGAAATACTTTCTCATGGGCGCTTTCGCCACCGGTATTTTGCTGTTTGGCATTGCTTTGGTGTACGGCGCCACGGCGAGTTTCGACTTGGCGCAAATACACTCGGTGATCGTCGCCAACGGGCACTCCCCGCAGATGCTCAGCGTCGGGATCATATTAATTATCATTGGTTTGAGTTTCAAAGTTTCGGCCGCGCCCTTCCATTTTTGGGCGCCCGATGTGTACACCGGTAGCCCCACACTGGTCACGGCATTTATGGCCACGGTGGTAAAAACAGCGGGATTTGCTGCCTTTTACCGCCTCTTTAGCATGGCTTTTATCGGTGCCGGCGAATTCTGGATGGCTGCCCTGGCTATGATTTCCGCGTTGACGATGACACTGGCGAATACCACGGCTATTTTTCAGACGAACTTTAAACGAATGATGGCCTATTCGTCGATCTCCCACGCCGGGTATTTGATGTTGGCCGTTTTGGTGGCCGGACAGCCGGGAGCGGCCGGAGCCATTTTATACTACGCTTTGGTATATTCGCTTGCCACGATTTGCGCGTTTGGGTGTTTCCTGTTGGTCGCCGAACAAAACCAGGATGAATCATTTTCCGCCTTTAACGGCCTGAGTAAAAAACAACCGTTCCTCGCCGCGGCGATGGCATTGGCTATGCTTTCATTGGCCGGTATTCCACCTACCGCGGGCTTTTTCGGCAAATATTTTCTCTTTACCGCCGCCTTTGAGCAGTATCCCTGGCTGGTGGTGATTGCGGTAATCAACTCGGCCATTTCGATTTATTACTATTTTAAAGTGATCATCGCGATGTACTTCTCCCCGGAAACAAATGCCTACGAGGTATTCATCCCGCGCGGATTTCGTTGGGCCATCGCCGCCGGATTGGTGTTGATCGCGTTGCTGACGATTATGCCGGGCAGTGTTTATAATTTGATTTAAGCACAGGAACTGAATAAGCAGTATTCAGATATAAGTACCGGAACAAATAAAATTGACACCATGTTCTGCGTACTATGTTTTCGATTAAACGGCCCACGTACTTAACATGAAAATTTTAATTCAAATCACCGCACTCCTATTAGGTGGATGGTGCCTCCATAGTTGCCAATCCGATCCGGTAAAAACCACATCAAGCCCGGCGCTTCAAAAGCCGGATGCAACGACCAAGCCCGAAGTGTTTTGGTATGCCGTCAATGTGGATAAACTGCGGCTGCGGGAAGAGCCTAATTTGACGGCAGCCGTAATTAAACAGTTGAATGAAGGCGAAATCGTAGCAGGCAACGGTGAAAAATCGGCGAATCAGGATGAGGTGGATCTGCGGGGTATTTCCATCAAAGCCCCTTATTACCGGGTAACTTCCCTGGCCACCGGCCAGCCTGCCGGTTGGGCGTTTGGCGGGGCGCTGGTGCAGATATATGCCGGCACACGAGCGGGCAGCCCCGACTCAAAAACGCTTACTGCTCTAACCGAATTTTTAAAAGGATTAGACACCAAAGCCGTTGAAAGTGGAAGCAAGGCCTGGACTTATACCGAACAACATTTCAGCAACGCCGGCGGCGCCCTGGCCGACGCCGCATTTATCCTGCTGGAACAATTCTTTCGGCGTATGGAAAGAGAGGGTACATTTTATACGATGACCGAAAGCCAGAAATGGTCCGAAGCAGATATGACGGCGATTTATGAAGATAAATTTGACCCCGCCACCAAACTTGTGACCAAAACATTGGCAACCAATGGATTCCGAATTGTAACGGCAGAGGGTTCGGTGTTCCCGGTTACCGATTGTCGCAAGTTTCAGGCCTTCTTTGCGTCGAAAGCAACACCGGCTATGCGGGATTATATTAATCAACGCACCAATGAACAAAACAACCCGATGTACGACGACGGCGGCGTAATTGTTCCGTTGGAAATGGTAGCCGAACAAGCCGTTTTCTGGGAAAAATTTAACCAGGCCAATCCCTGGTTCCCGCTCCGGGAAGAAACAAAACACTCGGAAGAATGGCTGGAACTGGTTTTAGTGAACGGTTCCGACAATACACCGGCTTTTAGTTATGAAACCGACCAGATAGACGAAGAATTCAAAAATGTCTGGACCTACATCCAACAAAAACATCCTGATACGGAACTGGCCAAAACCGTGAAACAAATGGCCGATTTGTGCGCAGCCGACAACTGGAAACGTACAAAAAAAGTGGAAGCATTTCAGGAGCAGACGGCGAAGAAGTTTCAGGAAACGGAGTAGTCTTATTCTTTTAGGGCTTGTAATAAACCTTTTGCCGTAAGTATCTCGCCGGCCGGTAGTCCGATCCAATCGGCAACCTGCTTAAAAACCGGCGCCGGCGAGCGCCCTTCTGCGCGCCAGGTATGTAATGCCGCCGAACCGGCAGATTTGGAAAGTTTCGCCCCCGTGGGATCGGTCAACAGCGGATGATGTAAAAATCTGATATGGCTAAATTCCCGCCACCGCAGACACTCCGCCAGGAACAATTGTGCAGCCGTTGACTCCTGTAAATCGGCGCCCCGGATGACATGTGTAATACCGAAATACCGGTCGTCCACGAGGCTCCCGATTTGATAGGCCGGAATACCGTCGCGCCGGCGAACGATAAAATCAGGCAACGGAAAATTATCGGGTGTCCGGATACGCCAGGCCACACCCGGGTGATTCAAAGAAAGGCCCTGGTTCCTGAATTCAGGTGGATATTTACCGTTGAACGGTTCCAGATCGCGGCGCGATTTATCGCAGGCAAACAGCCACCCGCCGGCGCGCAACTCCTCCAATACTTCGAAATACTGCGCCAGTCGCAGGTGTTGCGACCAATTTTTTTCAAAATCTTCGGGATCGCGAGGGCCCTCGTCCCAATCCAAACCAAGCCAGGCCAGTGTTTCGAAAACATCGTGGACGTATTCCGGTCGTTTTCGATCAGCATCAAGGTCATCAATGCGCAACAACAGACGCGCACCGGGATGGGCCCGCGCGGTGAGCCAGTTCAACACGAAATTTATGGCATTTCCAGTATGCAAATAGCCGGAAGGGGTCGGAGCCAATCGAAGCCGGCTACCGGGTCCGATGGAACGAACAAAAGCGCCATATTGCGAATCAAAATTTTCCACTGTATGGCCTTATGAAAAGATAAATTCATCATTCATCATTCATCATTCATCATTCCCTTACTGCGGGTTTTGCTCAAATTGCCGCATAACTTCCTCGTCCGGTATGCCTAAGAGTTTCAACGCGTTCTCGGCGTCATCTGCATAATCGGGGTCCTTCGGATAACGTTTCAGGAACAATTCATAAGTAGCTTTCGCTTTCTCCAGGTCCTTCAAATCGGTCTCATAAATGAAGGCTTGCATAAATAAGGCCGTCGGCGCTTTCGGGTGATCGGGCAATTTTTCGCCGACATTGTAGTACAATTGCACGGCTTTATTCGGATTACCGATCGTCTTGGCCAAAGCCCCCGCCATCAACAGCAGGTCTACCTGTTTATCGGGATTTGATTGTTCCAATAAAGCAGCATACGTTTCGGCTATTTTGATAAACATATCGGCTTTTACTTTATCCGTAACCACCGGGCTGCCAATTTCCTTTTCCAAACGCATCAGGCTCGAATCGATCCAGGGCCTGTATTTCAACAGATTGGCCTGCATCTCATCAATATCATCGGGGCTGCCCGACAAGCTCGGCGTTTTATGGTACAAATAGTCGTGGCCGATGCGTGTCAGCATACCGATGGGCTCGGTGAGGTTCTGGTTTGCCCCATAATCTTTGATGGCGGCATTTAACCAGCGTACGGCCGTTAGCTCATCTTTTTGAAACAAAAATTTTAACTCTGCGGCTCTGGTCAGGTAGTGCAAATTATCCGCGGTTTTATCCGGGTGTGCCTTTGCAGCGGCCTGGTATAGTTGAATAAGGGTATCTGCAAGGCCGGGAGAAGCCGACGTTTCGAAGGTCTTTTCCAAAGCCGGAATTTTGGCCGCCGGATCACGTTGACAGGCAAAGAAGAAGGCGCCGGACAGGGCAAGGGCTGCGAGTGGGAGCGCAAGTTTCATGTTTCTCAATAGATTTGATTGGTCAGATTAACCATCTTTAGAACACTTTAGATATAGTTTGTTCATCTAAAATGCTATTATGTGTTCCAAAATGGATAAAAAATTCACATTTTACCGGTACACAAATTCGCCAAACGGGCTTTTAATCGTCACCGTCTCTCCGGCGCCGGCTTCAACGTGGCCGATCACCCGGGCCTCGATGCCGAATTGATTGGCAATACGGATCACATCGTCCGCATGTTCCGGTGCAAGGTACAACTCCATCCGGTGGCCCATATTGAACACCTGGTACATTTCGCGCCAGTCTGTGCCGCTGCTATCGCGAATTACCCGGAAAAGGGGCGGTAGTTCGAACAAATTATCCTTCACCACATGCACATCGGAAATAAACTTGAGCACTTTGGTTTGTCCGCCGCCCGTGCAGTGAATCACGCCGTGTAGCCGGTCGCGGTATTGGGCGAATATTGCTTTCAGCACAGGCAAATAGGTCCGCGTGGGAGACAAGATCAGTTTCCCAATGGTAATTTCCTGATTATCAATAAGCACTGTTTCGTCTAAACGCCGGTTGCCGGAGTACACCAGATCGGTGGGGATGGCGGGGTCAAAACTTTCCGGGTATTTGGCCGCGTATTCATGGTCCAGTACATCATGCCGCGCAGCGGTGAGCCCGTTACTGCCCATGCCGCCGTTATAGGCATTTTCATAAGTGGCCCGGCCAAACGATGCCAGTCCCACGACGACATCTCCCGGCTGAATATGATTGATCAGCACGTCTTTTCGTTTCATCCGTGCGAATGCGGTAAAGCCGACGTCGATGGTCCGCACGATATCGCCCACATCGGCAGTTTCGCCGCCGGCCAGGTGCAAATGCACGCCATGGGCTTGCATGGTTTCTATAAAATCGGAGGTGCCCCGGATCACAGCGGCAATGACTTCGCCGGGAACCAGGTTCTTGTTACGCCCGATGGTACTGGACAATATAATATCATCGACACACCCGACGCAGGCCATATCGTCGAGGTTCATCACAATGGCATCCTGGGCGACACCCGGCCAGGCACTTAGATCGCCCGTTTCCCGCCAATACAAATAGGCCAGGCTGGTTTTGGTACCCGCCGTGTCGGCATGAAGCAGGTTGCAATAATCCGGGTCGCCGGCGGCGATATCGGGCAATATTTTACAGAAGGCATTGGGATACAACCCTTTGTCCAAATGTTTTATCGCCGCATGTACTTCATCTTTGGTGGCCGAGACACCGCGTTGGTCGTATTTCATTTTTCCCATGAACGGTACTTCGCACTGCGATCGTAAATATGATAGAGAATAGCTTTGTCCAATTCATTGAACGCAATATTGCGGCGCTCCATAACCCGTTCGGCGGTTTCGCAGGCATCGGTGAACCGGTAGGTGCGGTAACCCGATTCGACGCCGCCCCAGGCGAAATCCGGAACGAAGTTGCGGGGGTATCCGGCGCCGAACACGTTGGCAAATACGCCGATGACCGTGCCGGTATTGAACATCGTATTGATACCGCATTTAGCGTGGTCGCCCATCACCAGGCCGCAAAACTGAAGTCCGGTATTGACGAAACTTTCCGCTTCGTAGCTCCAGAGTTTAACTTCGCTGTAATTATTTTTCAAATTGGAGGTATTCGTATCGGCGCCCATATTACACCATTCGCCCAGTACGGAATCGCCGAGGTAGCCGTCGTGCGCTTTATTGGCGTTAGCAAACATAATGGAGCGGGATATTTCACCGCCGGCCTTACAGCCGGGGCCGATGGTGGTTGGACCGTAAATCCGGGCTCCCATTTTTACGATGGCGCCGGCACCAATGGCAACGGGTCCGCGCAAAATACTTCCTTCCATAATTTCGGCATCCTGAGCGATATAGATGGGGCCGTTCAGGGCGTTCAGGATACAACATTCCATTTTGACGCCCGCTTCGAGAAAAATATTGCCGGCGCCGAGTATTTGGTTGGTACTCGAAATGGGTTGTGATTTTTTGCCCGCCGTGAGTAACTGAAAATCATCGGCGATAGCCGCTTCGTTCAGGCGGGTGAGTTCCCACAAGTGGTTGATCCGTTGCAGGGGGATACTTTCGTCCAATTCTTTGCCTTGCAACTCATGCACTTCTTCGTCTTCAATGAGCGCTTCGAATTGCGCCTCGTCGAGGCGGGCAGCTACCAGTTCGCCATCGATAAGCAGGGCTTCATTCCTGCCCATACTTTCGATCCGGCGGCAAAGCGCTTCGTTGGGGAGAATGCCGGCGTTTACGACCAGGTTTTCAGCATCCACCCGGATCGGGTATTTTTCCTGGAGGTATTCCTGGGTGATGTAGGAAACAGAAGCATGCAGCCGGCGTTCCCATTTTTCTCGCAAAGTAAGAATGCCGATGCGTAATTCACCCATGGGGCGTGTGGCCGTCAGGGGCAATAAGTGGTTTCGGGCGTCGGAATCGAAAAGGATAAGGTTGAGCATTTGAATCTGGCGGTATTGGACTTTGCCGGCAAAAATAGGGAATAAAACAAGAGTAGCCGGTGGGGAGTACTTTAGTTTTGAGTTTTGAGTTTTGAGTCGCGGCCCACCGGCCACAAAAGTAAAAAGTCCCAATCGGCCTGAACCTGTTGGGACTTTTTTAAAGCCAGTTCTGTATAAAGACGACTTTTTAGAAACCTTAGGCTTCCTCTTCTTTTTGTTCTTTGCTCGCAAACTTGGTGTTCGCGAATTTTTTGTTGAACTTGTCGATACGACCGGCAGTGTCCACGAATTTCATTTTACCAGTGAAAAACGGGTGGCTGAACGCCGAAATCTCCATTTTAACCAGGGGATATTCTTTGCCGTCTTCCCAAGTGATGGTATCTTTCGAATTCACACAGGAGCGACCGATAAAACCTTCGTCGGTCGAGATGTCTTTAAACACTACCAGACGATAGCTGGCCGGATGGATGTCTTTTTTCATGACTATTTTTTCCTAAGATAAATTTGTATTGCTGGTGCTTTTCTGATTCGGGGTGCAAAGGTAGCAATCCTCTTGTGAATTTTCAAAATATCTTTAAACAAATTGCGTCACACGTTGCCTGGAAATGCCGGATTAAGATTTAGAAACCTGTTTAATCCAAACTTTTTAAAGACGGATGATAAATACCGCCCCCTCCCCTACTTTCGAAATAACGGAAAGGCTGCCCTTGTGGAGTTGTATGATTTGCCGGCAAAGGCTCAGGCCAATACCCGAACCCTCATTTTTCGTAGTAAAAAACGGCACAAAAATTTGCTCCTGCAAGTCGGCGGGAATACCCGGGCCGTTGTCGGCAATTTGAAAAAGAACCGTGCCTTCCGCATCTTTCGACACGGCTACGCTGATGGCCGGATCGGGCGCCCCTTTTACGGCCTCCATCGCGTTTTTTACGAGGTTAATGAGCACCTGTTCCATGAGCTCCGGGTCGACCTGAATGAGCAACGGGGCGGATGGAAACTGCTTTGTCAGCCGGATTTTGTGTTCGGCCAAACTTGGCTTGAATAAAGTCAGCACATCCTCCAACAAGGTCTCGGCATTTACTTCCTGAAATTTAGGCTGCGGGATGCGGGTCAGTTGGCGGTAGGTCTCGGTAAAATGCAGCAGTCCTTCGCTGCGTTTCTGAATAGCCCGCACAGCCGTCCGGATATCGTCGGCGGCATCGCCGTCGAAGGTTTTGAACTTACTGACCATATCGCTGGCCGTGGCTGCCAGTGAAGCGACCGGCGTGACGGAATTCATGATCTCATGCGTAAGAATCCGGATGAGTTTCTGCCAGGACTGCACTTCCTGTTCTTCCAGTTCGGCGCTGATGTTTTGCAGCGAATACAAGTGGTATTCGCCGTTTTTGAGTTTCAGAATCGTCGTTCGTACGGCTAATTGCAACATTTGGTTTTCCACGACCAGTTTTACCAATTGGCGTTCGCCGGGCTGAAGCGCCTGCATCGCTTCGTGCAGGGCCGGATTGAACCGTTCCACCGAGGCCAGATCGGGGAAGTAAGATTTGTGTAACAGGCGCTGCAGGGAGCGATTCATCAGCAAGGTTTTACCTTCTTTGTCGAAGCACACCAGGCCGGTATCCACGTGCTCCACGATGGCTTGCAGGTACTGAAACTGCGCTTCTTTTTCCAGCCGGATATCGCGAAACTTATCGGTAATGACGTTGAACGCGCCGTACAGTTTGCCAAAAGACTGATCCGACTCCTGCGTAGTATAAGTGGCGGTATAGTCGTCGTATTTGATATTGAGCAGAAAAGAAGCAATTTCCGAGTTGGTTTTGTCTACCAACCGAAACAGGCTGAACACCGAGCCTACAGCGCCGAATCCGGCCAGTATGGCAAGGCCGGTGGAGCCGGGGGTGTAAATGCCGTATACCACCCCGCCTAAAAAACCCGCGATCAAGACGATGTGGAGGAATATTTTTGTTTTAAAAAGTCGGAACATGGGTCGGTTTGAAGATCAAAGGTAAGGCGCTTTTAAAAAGAACAATAAAACTGTCAAATTTGGCGGAGCCTTTTTACCAGGGAAACAGTTGCGCTTGTGTCGCACTTCCGTCATTTCCATGTTGATTTGTTGATTTGTTGATGCGTTGATGCGTTGATGCGTTAAAACAGTTGCGTTTGTGTCGCCCTCCCGTCATTTCCCCGGTCAAAACCAACAAAACCATCCAGTTCGTTTGGCATTCCCACCCTTTTTTAGGTACATTTGGCAAAACAACCTGTGTATGACCCACTCTTTACGCCTGGCGCCGATTTTCCTTGCCCTTTTCTCCTG